>JBAXUL010000199.1:0-4751 GCA_037129695.1 Prolixibacteraceae bacterium | reverse complement strand
TATATTTGTCGCTAAATGCCGATTATTCAGCGCGATTTGCGGCTATTTCAAAATTAATCTATCAAACCATGCAGAATTTGAAATCAACCCTTAAATCTATCTTGTTTTCTTCGGGAGTGGTGCTTTTGATTTTACTCTCATCAAAATCCACCATGGCCCAGGGAGATTTAATGGTATTTCCCAAGCGGATTATATTTGAAGGTGCCACCCGGACCAACGAATTGAATCTGGCCAACATTGGAAAAGACACAGCCCGCTACAATATTTCATTCGTTCAGTACCGGATGAACGAAAATGGTTCATTTACTGAGATCACCGTTCCGGATGAAGGGCAGAATTTCTCGGATAAATTTCTGCGCTACTACCCCCGCAGCATCATCCTTGCGCCCAAAGAGTCACAGATTGTCAAAATACAGCTGACCAAGACTGACCAGCTGACTCCGGGAGAATACCGTTCGCACATCTATTTCAGGGCCATTCCCAACATGAAGCCACTGGGTGAAGAGGAAAAAAAGGATACAACTACCTCATTGTCCGTCAAGTTGGTGCCAATTTTCGGTATTACCATTCCGGCGATCATCAGGGTAGGCGAATCCACCACCAAGGTGACCCTGTCGGATGTCAATTTTTCGATTGTGAATGATACCATCCCCATCATCAATGTAAAATTCAACAGGACCGGCAATATGTCGATATACGGTGATCTGACCGTAACCCACATCTCAGCCTCCGGTGCATCCACCAGTGTTGGCAGGGCGAGTGGTATTGCGGTTTATACCCCAAATCAGTCCAGGAATTTTCAGATTCCGCTGGCCAGAAATACGGGTACCAATTTCCATTCAGGAAAACTTCATGTGGAGTACATCGCTCCAAACGACGCAAAACCCGTAAAATATGCAGAAGCGGATCTGCCGCTCAAATAATCGCGAAAATCCGCACATCAGTTCGCACCTTTGTACTTCTTCGGTGAGACAAAATATATATTTGCATTCATAAAACAATCTGCAGATCATTATTACTACTGATTTTCAGATTGTTGTAATTTTATATTGAATTTAAAGGTTCGCACCGAAAAGAATGGCATGTTAATTGATGTACTTTAGATTAGTGGTTTTTCCTGAAGCAAATTGAAGCTAAAATAAGTACAAAACCGGTACAGGCAAAATGGTACCTGGGTTTTGAATTCATTTGGATTCAACCTTTTTTACATCTTTTCCAGGTCTAATGAATTTCAGACATGCTGAGAAAAATGAATCAAGTGTCAATTCTTATCAATTGAATCTTCAGGTCTGAACCCTTTGAATTGGAGCGCTATATCGCTGTAATTCAAAGTTAATTTATAAGTTTACAAGAAGAGAAGGATCCGAATATCAATGAACCAAAGCTTCGAAACTGTTTTTTACAGAAGTGTAGAAATTTGCTTCTATCTGACTCATGATCAAAAGATTGAAGCCTTTATGGCCCGGAAGACAAACGATTTCAATTTATGACGAAAACATTATATACGGAAGTGGTGAAATTCCCTAAGGAAAAGCAGGCCGCCTGCAGCAACCTTAATCTGCTTTTTGCAACTCCTAAAATATCCGGATACGCAAAGATCAGGAATCTTATTCTGACATTATTAATCCTGATAAGTTGTCATTTTCTGTCCATTGCAGTACCCAAAACTGCTTCGGTAAGCGGGAACTGGTCCAGCACCGCAACCTGGGGTGGAGTAGCCGTGCCATCAGCCTCGGACGCAGTAACCATCAACAGCGGAATTACCGTTTCTCTTACCGCCGCTGCAACTTGTTCAAGCTTAACGAACAACGGAACTCTTACTGCTAATGCGCAAACAATCACTGTTGCCGGTGCTTGGGTCAACAACGGAACTTTTAATGCTAGTACTGGTACTGTTTCTTTTTCAGGTCTTACAGCAGCAATTAACGCGGGTACCGGAACTGCAAATTTCAATATTATATCTCCAGCATTAGTTGCCACAACTCTGTCAATCAATACAGCAATGACTTGTTCTGCATTGACTTTCGGCGCGGGGACGGGTGCTAATACTGTGAACATCAATGCCACCACGACTTGTGGGACGTTGACTTTCGGCGCTCCGGCTGGCGGCGTTGGTACCGGAGGGACAGTCAATATAAGTTCGGGTATTACACTCAACGTTACTGGTGCCGTAACTATCCCCAGACCGACAAATGCAACTAATTCACTTGCCGTTGGAGCAGGGACCTTGAATGCCGGCAGCATTGCTTTTACAAGTGGTGGAGGAACAAGCAGACATCAGATTACGATTTCCACCGGAACTGTAAATGTTTCCGGAAATGTTTCACAGGCAGGAAGTACCGGAAGTGCCACCATTACATTTACAGGCGCCGGTTTACTTCAATTGGGCGGAACATTTTTTACTGCCGCCACCGGTACACTTACAACAGTTGCCGGAAGTACAGTTGAATATAATGCTGCTGCCCAGACGGTAGGAGATTTTACCTATGATAATCTTACTTTATCCGGAAGTGGTTCCAAGACTTTAACGGGAGTGACGGTCAACGGCATTCTTTCCATGGAAGGTACCGCGACAGCCTCCGTGGCTCCAACCTATGGTTCAGCTGCCACACTTCAATATAAAACAGCCTCCGACCGCACTGTTGGCGTTGAGTGGCTGGCAACATTTGCCGCCACGGGTGGTATAATTATTGCCAATGCAGGAGTCATTACAATGAATTCGGCCAAGGTCCTTGGTCTCTCCGTGCCACTCACCATCAATACTAATGCAAACCTTTCTACCAGTAGTAATAATTATCAGCTGACCTTTGGCGGCAATTTTGTCAACAATGGTACATTTACTGCAGGAAGTTCACCCATTGTTATTGCCAGTACGGCTGCAGTTCAAAGCATCGACGGATTTACCACCACGGGATTGGTTTCAATGACCAAGACTTCCGGAATTGCAACCTTGCAGGATAATGTCAATGGTGCAGGCCTCACCATCAACGGTGCAGGCGGAACCCTGAACCTTGGGACTTTGTTAACCCACACATTTTCGGGGGTAATAACCCTTACAGCCGGAACGCTCAACGGCGGCTCAAGTACGCTGAATGCAAACGCTACGAGCACAACTGCCTGGAACGGAACAGGTTCTGTTTTCAGTGCAGGAACAAGTACTGTGATTTTTGGTGGTGTGGCTCAAACCTTATCTACAACAGCAACTACTTTTAACAATCTTACCTTTTCCGGCTCAGGCACCAAATCGTTCACTACAACCTCTACCATCAACGGTGCCTTTACGGTGGCCACCGGTGTTGTGGCCAACCTGGGTACCGGATTGACTCATTCGGCAACTACATTGTCTATGGGAGGTACCGGACAACCTGCAGGCTCCTATGGAGGTACCGGTTCAGGTGCAACCTTTGTCAATACTACCTATTTTACTGCCACAACGGGTAAACTGAATGTAGGAACTGCCTCCTGCGGTGCTCCTGGCATCTGGCTTGGTGGGATCAGTACTGACTGGAACACAGGCACCAACTGGTGCGGTGGAACTGTTCCAACCTCAGCTACCAATGTCATCATCTCATCGGGAGGAAATCAACCTGTAATCGGCAATGCTGCCCTCTGCAACAATCTTACGATTAATACCGGGGCTTCGCTGTCTTTCTCCGGTGCATTTTCTTTGACCATCAGTGGAACTTTCACTAACAGCGGAACTTTCACGCCGGGCACATTAAGTACCGTGGCTTACAACGGGTCAGCACAGACAGTGCTGCCTGCAATCTACAACAATCTCACATTCTCCGGTTCAGGCACAAAAACACTCACCTCAGTGACGACCGTTAACGGAGTTTACACCATTGCGACAGGCATCGTAGTAGATCTGGGTTCCGGATTAACTCATGTGGCAAATTCGCTGACACTTGGAGGAAACGGACAGCCTGCCGGATCCTACGGAGGTACCGGTTCTGCTGCAACATTTATCAACACAACTTATTTTTCAGCCTCAACAGGGAAACTGAATGTAGGGACCTCTTCCTGTAGTGCCGGCACCTGGATTGGCGGTGTTAGTACTGACTGGAACACCGGCGCCAATTGGTGCAGCGGAACAGTTCCAACCGCAGCAACAGATGTAACGATCTTTCCTGGCGGAAATCAGCCTATTATAGGCGCTGCAGCCCTTTGCAACAATATTACCATCAACACCGGAGCATCGCTCTCCTTCTCCGGTGCATTTTCTTTAACCATCAGTGGAACCTTCACCAACAGCGGCACCTTCACGCCTGGCACATTAAGTACCGTGGCTTACAACGGGTCAGCCCAGACGGTGCTGCCAGCAACTTACAACAATCTTTCCCTGCAGGGAAGTGGTTCCAAGACTTTAACGGGAGTGACGGTCAACGGCATTCTTTCCATGGAAGGTACCGCGACAGCCTCCGTGGCTCCAACCTATGGTTCAGCTGCCACACTTCAATATAAAACAGCCTCCGACCGCACTGTTGGCGTTGAGTGGCTGGCAACATTTGCCGCCACGGGTGGTATAATTATTGCCAATGCAGGAGTCATTACAATGAATTCGGCCAAGGTCCTTGGTCTCTCCGTGCCACTCACCATCAATACTAATGCAAACCTTTCTACCAGTAGTAATAATTATCAGCTGACCTTTGGCGGCAATTTTGTCAACAATGGTACATTTACTGCAGGAAGTTCACCCATTGTTATTGCCAGTACGGCTGCAGTTCAAAGCATCGACGGATTTACCACCA
>JBAXUL010000198.1:0-4779 GCA_037129695.1 Prolixibacteraceae bacterium | reverse complement strand
GCGTTGCCAATTGCCCAAAGTATTTCGAAGTTGGGTCATTATAGTAGTATTGTCTTTTTACATTGTAGGTAGAATTCCTCATATCATTCCAGCCAGATTGCCAAATAGTTTGTTGTAAATAATTACTTAGCAGAACCCAGGCTACCGGACGCCCCAATTCATCACTGAGAACAAACCCATTACTACCGTTTGGATCCTTAATTGAATGATAACGGGCTCCCCATGCGCGCTCAACAGCATAACCAGTACTTCCGCCAGTAACATTATATTCAACCTGAAGCACCCAAATGGACTCCTTATTTCCTGAACTTCGATTTTGATTGCCTATCTGGAACATATCCCAGAATACATCTCCTGCCACGCTAGTCCTTTTGCCAAAACGTGTAGTCATAAGCTTATAACTGGGGTTACTTATTACTTTGGAAGCTGCATCAATAGCCCCTTGATAATCTTTTAGGCAAATGTCTATCTCTGCAAGTAAATGATTCGCTGCTCCCTTCGTGATCCTTCCGGGAGCTTTCTCTGCATCCGGATCAGGTAGATTTGCTGCTGCAAATGTCAGGTCTTCTTTGGCAAATTGATATACTTCAGCCAATGTATTCCGTACAAAATCTATTTTAGGGCTGTTTATTTCACTTTTAATAATGGGTACACCTCCATAAAGGTTTGCCAATAACCTATATGCCCACGCACGGAAAAACCTTGCTTCTGCAGTTACCAGTGCCTTATCTGAACTAGAATTCCATTTAACATTAGCCGATTCAGCACGACTTATAATTACATTTGCATTTTTTACTATGGTAAACGCCTGAGTCCAGAACATCGAGGCAGCCACATCAGTAGGAGTGATTGCTGAAAAGTTGGTATGATAATCACCAGTCAGGTTTTCACCAAAAATTCCGAAATCAGTAGCTATACCAAATAAAATATGGTTATACGCTGAATTTGCGGTATAAAAATCTCTGACATTGGAGTGTAGTGTTGTTATTGCTGTTTCAAATCCTGCAAGGTCGGTGTAAGAATTTTCAGGACTTAAAAATCCTTTCGGCACTTCATCCAGAAAAGCTTTATTGCATGATGATGCAAAAAAAGCTAAGGCCAATACGAGTAAAGTTTTTCTTAGTAATATTTTTATTGTTTTCATACTAGAAGTTTTAAAAATTGATATTCAAACCAGCAACAATCTCACGCATACCCGGATAGCCTTGCCCAATTTCGGTTCCTGCTTCCGGATCCCAACCCGTAAATTTAGTCCAGGTATAAAGATTTTTACCAGTAACATATAATTTTAAAGCATTAATATTCAATTTTTTAAAAATTGATTGATTGAAATTGTAAGATAAAGTAATATCGTCCAGTCTCACAAAACTTCTGTCTTCATACATCCCATGTGTATATTTGGGCATATAATCAAGCCGAGGAATTTTGTTGGTAGGGTTCGTTGGAGTCCAATAATTAATATCCGGGATGTTGACTCTCTGAGAAGCTGTACCAGTCCAATAATTGGGATTTAATCCCCAACTGTTATCTATGATATAATAATTATTTTTACCACCACCCTGAATTGAATTGATCATAAATGTCAGCGAAATGTTTTTATATTTCAACTCATTGTAAATTCCAAACCGGTAGTTTGGGACAGAATATCCAATAACTGACCTGTCACTGGTGCTTATATTACCATCACCATTTGTGTCTTTCAATCTAACATCACCGGGTTTCCAACCTGTTGGAATATTGGCTTCATTAATCTGGTAAATACCATCTGTTGTAAAATTGTAGATGGCACCGAAGGATTTTCCAATAAACCAACTATTGCCTATATCGTCATCTTCAATTCCATCTTTATTGGCGTCTGTCCCATATAAATGTGAAATTTTATTGCGGTTTAATGAGAACGAAAATTTAGATTCCCATGTTAGATTATTACGAGAAATATTAATAGTTGATAGAGACATTTCAATGCCTTTATTCTCCAATTCACCCAGATTAGTCCAGACATTAGTAAAACCAGTCATTGTAGGTAAGCTGCGTTTAACCAATAAGTCTTTTGTTGTGCCCTTGTAAATATCAATGTCACCAGAAATCCGATTTTTGAGCACACCAAAAGTCAACCCAATGTTTGTCTGTGCTGTTTTTTCCCAAGTCAAATCACTGTTAGCCAGACTATTTGGATATGTTCCAATGGAAGTACTTCCACCATCTCCATAAACATAATTAAGCATACTCATTTGGGATAAACTTCCGTAAGGTCCTAACGCCTGGTTACCATTGACTCCATAAGAAAGACGTAATTTCAAATTGCTAAGCCATTTCTGTGTTTTAGCAAAGTTTTCTTCTGAAATCACCCAGGCCAAAGATGCCGAAGGAAAGTTGGCATATTTATTTCCTTGGGAGAAACCTGAGTAACCATCCCTGCGAAATGTAGCTGTCAGCAGATATTTTAGATCAAAGCCATACGAAGCCCGTACCATAAATCCTTCGCTGCTGCTTTCCGATGCATTGGAACTACTTGTATTCACAGTACCTAATTGCAGCGCATTCCATCCAAGTGCAAGATTTGGAAAATTTTTGACATTCGTATTTGTTGACTGTGCAGTTGCCCCTTCCTTGGTATACAGAACAGTCGCATCAATGGCATGTTTATTGATTTTCTTCGAATAGGACAAAATATTATTGATAGACCAGTTACGCAATTCTGATGTAGCCTTTGTTGCAAGACCTTTTGGCGCATTAATACCTGCGTAGGTATCTAAACCACTAAATTGATTGTGCTTATAAAATTGTAAACCGTTGGAATAATCAAAATGAAACTTCAGTCCGTTTACTTTTAGTATTTGAATGTCAGCAAATAAGATAGCAAATAGATTATCCTGAGTTTCTGCATCCTGTGCTTTAGCTAAAGACAACGGATTTATTATGAGTTGGTCAGTCTGCGGAAATAAATTTAATTCACCCGTTTCTTTATTGGAATAAACAGTAGATAAAGGGCTTGCGAATGCCCCAATCGGACCAAAATCAACTGCTGCCCCTGAATAATCCCTATGGCTATAAGAAGTATTCATACCTATGGTAAGCCAATTATTAATTTCATTTGAGAAATTAGCCCTCAGTGTAGATCGTGTAAAATCATCTCCTATTACAACTCCTGCCTGATCAGTGTATGAACCGGATAAAAAGTAGTTAGTTTTATTTGTTTTGCCAGATACGCTTAATTCATACTGGTCAATTGGGGCAGTTCTTGTCAATAGATCATACCAATTTGTATAGGTCTTATTCTTATAATTTTCCACTTCCAATGGTTGCAGGTAATTAACGACTTTAGTGGGATCTGCTTGTAATCCTGTAGCCGCTCTATAGTCAAGAATCTTTTGAACATATTTATCCCCATCTGCCATCTGTACTCTATGCGCCATTTGCTGAACGCCATGGAAAGTATTAAACTCAATAACAGGTTTTTCAGATGTGCCCTTTTTAGTAGTTATAATAATTACTCCATTTGCAGAGCGTGATCCATATACTGCAGCTGAACTGGCATCCTTTAAAACATCGACTCTTTCAATATCATTGGTGCTTATATCAGAAATACTTCCGCTGAAAATAATTCCATCAACGACGATTAGTGGCGTCTGTCCTGCTGAAAGCGATTTATATCCACGTATTAATATCGAAGGATCTCCCCCTGCCGTGGTGACAGCACCAATATTTAATCCTGGTACAGATCCCTGTAAGGCCTGCATCACATTGGTGTTCGCGTTTTTACTTGCATCTTTCATTTTGACAGAAGCAATTGCTCCAGTAAGATCGCTTTTTTTCACTGTACCATATCCGATTGCTACTACTTCTTCGAGTCCAATTGTTTCTTCACTCAGGGTAATGTTGATGGTGGTTTGGTTTCCAATGGCCACCTCTTGCGACTTCATTCCAACAAACGAAAAGAGAAGTATTTTGGCATCTGATGGAATTGTCAGAGAGAAATTACCATCATTACCTGTAATTACTCCTGTGGTTGAGCCTTTCACCACCACGGATACACCCGGCAGTGTCGCTCCTGAAGAATCAGTAACCTTTCCTGAAATTTTTTTAGTAAACTGCTGTGTTTCTGAGAAATTAGATGGAGCCAATATTATCTTCCGGTCCGTAATAGTGTATTCCACATCAGTTCCGTAAAAAAGCGCTTTTAGGATTTCATCAATACGCTCATCTTTGGCATCAATTGAGACCCTTCGGTTGGCATCAATTAGCTTTTCGTTATAGAGAAAGAAAAATTCGCTCTCGTTTTCAATCTGATCGAGAACCTTTGCCAGCTGGGTATTGGTAAAGCTGACAGAAATCCTTGTTTTCTGAGCATAGGTATCGTTTGCATAAGTTTGCAAGAAACCTACCAGCAATAAAACAATGACAAGTCGCATAATTAGTAGTGTTTTTTTTAGGGAATGGCAGAATTCTCCCCAGTCTGAATAATTTTTTTTCATACCTTTGTAATGTTTGTTTATAAAAGATTCCTAAATGGATGATTTTTAAAGGAAATTGTTAGCGCAGTTTCCTTTTTTTGATGTTTAGTTTAGCCTTATCAGTTTATTCCCATAGTCTTTAATTTTGGTTAAAATGCTTTTTGTTACTTCTCTTATTTAGTGAGACTACCACTTTTTCAAAGGTTCCGTCGTTTCTCGCCACCCGTGGGGCTATTTTATAATCAATTGGCGAAGTCATGCCCAACAGTCGCAACACCTCCTCGAGTGAATCATCCTCGAATGTGGCCCTGAAAGAGTATTTCTC
>JBAXUL010000197.1:0-4841 GCA_037129695.1 Prolixibacteraceae bacterium | reverse complement strand
AACCACAAAGAACCCAAAGCAGGATTTGCACAAAATTTCTTCCTTTCATCATCAACACTTAGTCTGAAATTATGTCCTTGAATTTGTTGTAGATAAAGGAGATGATCAGCAGAAGCGTTCCGAGCGAAACAAAAACGATGGTTTTTGAGATGGTATCCATATCGATGAGATCATAGAAGAACAATTTAATTAAGGTCACTCCAAACAGGGCGATAGCCCCAACCCTCAGGTATTTCTTCTTTTTCCAGATTCCCAGCGAAATAAGCAGAAGTGAATAAACACCCCAAAGAATACTCAGGCCAAGCTTGTAGGACTGGGTTGACCCTGCCATGTTCATCCAGTGGATCAACTCGCTGCTGGCTACCCACAAAATGGAAGAATACAGCAAGAAATCAAAATGGATCCTGTATTCATTCTGCATAAATTCCTGTCTCACATACGCGTAACAGCTATACAGGCATCCTGCCAGAAAAATCAGTGAGATATACCTGATCCAGATGTTGAAAACACCATGCTGATAATGCTGAATGGTATCTTTCGACAGATAACTTTCACGAAGGTCGCCGAGCAGGAACAATACGGATGCCAGGAAAAAAACAATGACTAAAACATTAACAACTAAATTAATCATGCCAAGGTGCTTGCTCTTCAGTCTTTTGATATTCACCAGAGATAATAGTGAAAAGAAGAAAAGCGTGTAATTCACCAGCCAGACAGTCTTCATTTTTGGGAGATCTCCATTGGAAATAAGGTCTTTCCCTTGCTCGTTTAAATGTATCGCGGAATCAGCAAACCGCTGATCCCAATAGGCGGCAATTTCATTACGGAAAGAAAAATACAGCGTGAAAAGGAGTAGGAATTGAATCACAAAAGTCATCATCCTGAGAAAATCATCCTGAGAATCACTTTGATTGGTAAGCGGGGATGTATATTTAGGATTGCTGTTGATCAGGTGAATGATTCCAAAAGAAATAACAACCAGAACGGTCGTAAGGAAGAAAATATTCCATAAAGGAGTCATCTGTGTCAGAGCATCAGTCGCACCTATGTGGTAGTAGCCAACAGACCAGTCATGCAACAGGCTGAGCAGGGTTAAGACCATCAGGGGATAGGATAGTATTTCATAGGGCAGACCGTTCCTGGTTCTACCTACCCAGAACAACAAGACAGCCTCCAGAGCCCAGAACAATGTGATCCAGTTGCCCTCCAGCTGAACCGGAATAGCAATTGTGACAAAAACAATCACCAATCCCTGTACAAAATGGAATAAATTCTTATCTGCCAGTTTCTTTAGGAAAATCAACAGGCAAACACCGGCATGAATCAATGCGTTGACCAGCGTGAACAGTCCCAGCCAGTCTTTTCCATACGGCAGACTAACTGTGATCGAATAACCTATTCCAAAGAAAATGAATGAATTGGCCAGCAACAAAAGGATATCGGTCGTATCAAACTTCTGCTTTCTGCTGACTTTGTAGGCAAGAAATGTGATATAAAACAGGACGAAGAAGATGGCAAGGAATGCGAAGGCCATCTTTATTTCGGTGAATGGCTGGCGTTTTAATATATACCAGGAAAGATAAATCAGCCAGGTCAGCACAAAAGAACAAAAATACAGAGGTTCCCAGTATTTTTTCAGCGACACAACAAGGATTCCAATATTGATAATGGCAATGTAGCCAAAGAGTGTAACAGCCTTGCCATTCTCATCCCCCAACAGAAAAGGTACGGCGTAGGCACCTGCCATTCCGATAATGGCAATCACCTGCCTGTCGTATTGCCAGGCAGCAAGTACGGTGAAGGCAGTAATTGCCACCATCAGTGCAAAGGCAACGAATTGGGGTATCAATCCATAGAAACTGTAAGCCGCATAAGTCATGAAATAAAAGATAGCCATTGAACCGCTTACCAGGACTGCGCTGTAATTTCCGTACTCTTTTTTTAACCGGATACCCAGCACCAGAAGAACCGCTCCGGCAAGGTAACCCAGGAGGACTCTTGTCGCCGGACTAATCAGATTGTGATCGATGGAGTACTTTACCCCGATGGATACTCCGATGACCGTGATGGCGATTCCAATTTTGTTGATAAGGTTTTCTCCGACAAATTTTTCAAGGCTGAAACCATTGCCAGACGAATCATCATCCTGGCTGGAAGTTGGCCTCCAGATTCTGGGCTCTTCGGTTTTTTGTTCACGAGCCACATATTGCCCTTCTTCATCTGACTGATTCTTAATTGCCTCACTATCATCTTCTTCAGAAACGATTTGTTCTGAAATCTTTTGCTGTGAATCCTCAGCTTTCATCCTGTAGATTTCTTTGCGCAATTGATAGATCTCTCTTGCAACCACATCCTGCTTTTTCTGCAGGATTTCAAGCTTATCAAGTAGATGATCTGTTGGATTTGTTTTCTCTGCCATGATCTTAGATTTCAATTGGGTTAGGTCAAAATTCAGATAGGAGTTCGCTCCAATTTGCAAATAACTCTTGATTGTCCTTCAGATGATTTTTGAAATTTAAAAATAAATAAAATTATCAAACATGCAAAACATTGAAAATCAGAAGCAGAAAGTCAAGGAGGTTGTTCCAGGAGTGGTATTATTTAACCACAAAGGACTTGAAGGTAAAACACGAAGGTCACAAATAGCTCATTATCATTCATCTATATTTGTGTCCTTCGTGCACCCTTTGATCCCTTTGTGGTTAAATCCGATATTTCTGCCATCCTCTTACTGCAAGGATACCATTGCTGGAGATGGTTTTTGCCAATATTTTTCTGATCTTGCGGAAGGTTGTCTCCTCCCGGCAAAACAGAAATAATAATTTGTCTGGAGAAAATGCCAACCAATTATCGCAGGTTTTAAGCAACACTGAAGCCAATATCTATCGAGAGGCAGCAACTGTCAACCATTTAATTTACAGCTTTCCTATGATTCATGAAAACGCTAAAGGCAATCCCTATGAACTGGAATTCTCAGTCAGGGATTATGAATGCGACTTACAGGGCATTGTCAACAATGCCGTATATCAAAATTACTATGAGCATGCCCGGCATCAGTTTCTGTTGGGCAAAAAAATAGATTTTGCCGGTTTGCACAACGAAGGAATTGATCTGATTGTCTCCCGCGTAGAGATCGATTATAAATTCTCACTCAGGAGTGGTGATTTGTTCAGGGTGACAGTCTCGGTGCACAAGGAAGGCCACCTCAGGCTGATTTTCGAACAGGAAATTTACACACTGCCGGAAAACAAGCTGGTATCCCGCGCCAAAGTGACCGGTGTCGGACTCAACCATGGAAGGCCCATGAAACTGGAAGCCATTCCCGGGTTTGAGGAGTTGCTTTCGTTCGATTAACAATGTGAATCAATACAGCCTTCCCACAAAAATCCAAAATTTAATATCCAAAAAAAAAATCTTTACCTTTGGATCAATATCGATTAACACGACAAAAACTAATTTAAATCAACTCACATGTTAAGAAAAATCAGTCTGATCGGAGCGTTGATACTGACGCTTTCAATTCTGAATGTTACAAAAGCCGTCGATGCTGCCAAACCATTTCTGGGTCGCTGGGCACTTTTTCTTCCTGACGGTGCCGGATGGCTGGGAGTCCAGCAAATGAACGGTTATCTGGATGCCAGCCTGCTATGGTATGGTGGCAGCGTTGAACCTGTTACCAGCGTTTATATGGAAGGCGAAACGCTTGTGGTAACCCGTACGCGCAACATCGTTCGCACGACAGATGCCTCCGGGGTTCCGACCCGCACGCACACTGCCAATACCCTTTTCCGTTTCACCTTTTATGGCGACCAGCTGGTCGGCGAGGAGATCGCTCCCGAAAAAGATGGGAGTTCAACCACAATGCGCTTTACCGGAAGAAAAATTCCCGAAGTACCTGCCGCACCCGATTTATCCAAACTGATGTATGGCAAACCTGTCAAACTGCTTAACGGCAAAGACCTCACCGGCTGGAAACTGCTGGAAGAGAAAAAAACAAGCGGTTGGTCTGTTAATGATGGGGTTCTGGTGAATGATCCTTCCCAGAAGGAAGGACAACCTCATGTTCAGTACGGAAACCTTTGCACGGTCGATAAGTATGAAGATTTTAATCTGAAACTTCAGGTCAATGTCCCGGCAGGAAGCAACAGCGGAGTTTATCTTCGCGGCATCTATGAAATTCAGGTCATTGACAGTTACGGAAAAGCACTCGATCCGCACAACATGGGTGCGCTCTACAGCAGAATTACTCCGTCAGAATCGGCCGAAAAGGCTGCCGGTGTCTGGCAGGACATGGACATCACACTGTGCGACAGGCATGTAACAATTATCCTGAATGGTAAAACCATCATCGATAATCTACCTGTACTGGGTTGTACAGGCGGGGCAATCACTCCCGATGAATTTGTCCCCGGACCAATTTATCTCCAAGGCGATCATGGTAAAGTGTTCTATCGCAATATTGAGATCAAGCCTATTATCAAAAAATAGTTTTCCGTTTCATATAAAAATGCCCCATTGCCTTCAGGTAAGGGGCATTTTTGCTTTTGCCAGGTGAAAACCTTCAAGGTCTTTGCCAGAAAGGATGACTTTGCCAACAAAAAGAACTAGCAAGAAAAAGGTCAAAATCAGACTTAATATTGATTAGGAATCCGCAACATCAAAAAATCCTTTTTGCTAAGTCATTCAAAATAAAACGGATTGCGTTACTCTTCCGATTTTAACCATTTGTGATTCTTGATCCATCATTCCACAAGGCACTCAAAGACAAATCCAAGCGAGGTCAAATAGTACAAAATCGACACCTCAAATTCTCCGGATGGCAGAATTAATGATTCTTCTCA
>JBAXUL010000196.1:0-4922 GCA_037129695.1 Prolixibacteraceae bacterium | reverse complement strand
GGGATCAGGAACAAAAGTTGTGGAGCAGGGATAAATGGAAGACCTTTGCAGGAAAAAAGAAACTGCGATGGATGATTCATTTAAACTGATGCTGAAATTAATACTTCCCGAATCAATAGATGAGTATTTTGAATTTACCACTTACAAGAAAGAGGGCGAGGATTTGCACCTGTATCTGAAAGAGTTAAATACTATTCCTAAAGAATATCAAGGTAATAAGTTATCATCAAAAGGCTTTTTTGATGAGGTTACCATTCAGGATTTTCCCATACGTGGCTATCGGGTTTTCTTGCATATAACGCGCCGGCGATGGCTGAATGAAGATACCGGCAAAGTGGTTTTTCGGGATTGGGATCTGGTTGCTCAGGGCACGCGAATCACAAAGGATTTTGCGGCTTTTTTAAAAGAAATCGGCCGATACCCAAGCCCATAGCATGCAAACCATAGGCTCCTTCTATGGTGTGAATGGGAAGAACCTCCAGCGCTCCTATAGGAATCGGCTAAGTGAGTTTCAGCAATGGGAACATAGAAAGGATGCAAGTAAGGGGCTGGTGTTTCCTCAGAACCTGGGTCCGTATCTGTCCATAGACGAAACGTCCCTGTCTCATGGGGAACTTTACACGATTGTCACAAACAAAGCAGCAAAAGGTAAGCAGGGATCGCTGGTTGCTATCTTAGAAGGAACCAATTCTGAAACAATCATCCCCTTTCTACAACAACTGCCTGCAAGGGAGAGGAATAAGGTACTTGAAATAACCCTAGATCTTGCAGGCAACATGAGCCTGATCGCCAAACGGTGCTTCCCAAATGCCACTCAGGTAATTGACCGGTTCCACGTCCAGCAACTAGCTACAGAAGCGCTTCAGGAGATCCGCATAAAATACAGATGGGAAGCCCTGGAAGCAGAAAATGACGCTATTGACGAGGCTAAAAAGAACAAGAGTCCATACAATCCGGAAATACTCAGTAATGGGGATACACTGAAACAATTGCTTGTCAGGAGCAGATATTTATTATACAAACAGGAGCAAAAATGGACCAGCCATCAGGCCGGCAGGGCAGCAATACTCTTTGAACGCTTTCCTGACATTAAAAAAGCATACGATTTAACACAAAATCTAGCCTGGATATTTACCAATACCACAGAGAAAATCTACGCTTACACAAGGCTTGCTAAATGGCACGAAAAGGTTGAACAGGCAGGCTTTAAAGCCTTCAATACGATATCCCGGACAATCGCCAACCACTATAAAACAATCCTCAATTATTTCAACAACAAGAGCACAAATGCTTCTGCTGAATCATTCAACGCTAAAATCAAGGCATTCAGATCACATTACCGGGGTGTGACTGATATTAATTTCTTCCTCTTTAGATTGTCGAAACTATACGCCTAAGGGTGGTTGCTCCACAGGTTTTGCACTTGATCCCATAAATGGGAGTAGGGAACACAGGCCGCGGAAGGATCATGCAGTGTGCCCCTTCACACCCCGGGATCGGATATCCGGCGTTGATGCCATTATGCGGATAACGAAAACTCCAGACCCAATCGGGAAGAAATGCCAGCCAGTCCGGTTGCGGCTTTAAATTGACGATTCCCCAGCAACCATCGCCTGAAAGCTGGCAGGCACACCGCCCAATGGCATAACCAAGGAGTATTGAGGTTGCCGCAATGTCAAATGTATGGGGATGTGTAATTTTTTTATGGGACATATAGGTTACTGCCCCCACAATCCCGAACAACAATCCCCCGTAAATGGAAATTCCGTTAAACGAAAGCAACATCCTGGACGGATCTTTAACGAAGTATTGCCAATGATCCAGAATATGAAAAAGTTTCAGCCCCGGCATACATGCAAGAAAAATGACTGCACAAATTTTCCAAATTAATTTTTTCGAGCTTATCGGGATTTGTCCGCAGGTTTCTTTGCGCTTCAGCTCTACATAGATAATACAAGAGGCTGCAATGAGATCCAAAAACAAAATATTTGTGTAGGTATAAAGAGGAATTACCAGGTTTGTTCCAAAAAAATAATTGAACAGGTCGCTGAGATAGGGGAACATAAACCCGTGGTAATAAAAATAGTGAAATGCGAAATGCGAAATGTGAAATGTGAAATGCGAAATGGCGGGATTAGTGTTTGCCCAGAGGTATAAGGTATCCGACGGCCATGCCGAAGGTTCTGTTACATGTGGCTTTGTAATTTGTTCCCTGAAGTCTGTCGGGAGTTCTGTATATATCGATAAAACCAAGGTCATACCTGATATCGAAAATGATATTGCCAGGTCCAAAGGGATAGCCTGCCGCGGCGCCGATGCATAAACCCATATCAAATCCCCGCAGCGCGCCATCCCCGAAAAACTTGGATGTTTTGCTCTCTATGGGTTCTTTCACGACGGTAACAGCACCTGTTGCGTACCCGAAATAGAGGCCCAGGTTTCCATAAACAACAATTTTACCGAAAGAATGGGTAACGGTTGCCATCAGTGGCAGCGTAAGATATTTCAACCTTAGCTTTGCTTTGTAGGGTATTTCAGGAGAGCCGGTATTCTCTTTACCCTCTCCTTTCTGAATATATTGCAATTCGGCTTGTAGCCCGAGGAGTTTATTAATCTTATACTTTCCGATAAGGCTGACCTGTAGCCCGGCTAAAGTTGACCTTTGATTATCTTCCGACTCGGACGATCTGTAATCCCAATTAGATAACCTGGATAGTCCCAAACCAATTTTACCGCCTGCTGTAAACCGCTGGGAGTAGGCCGATGTTTTAAGAACTGTAACAAGAATAGCGATAACGGCGAAAGAAAGAATCCACTTTTTCATAAAACCATTATTATTACGTGAACTATTTATGGGTGAAAATATTTGTCATAGGTAAACGGGAACCACTCCACAACAAATTGCCCCTCTGCGCGACCTCTGTAATATACTTCAAACCCTTTTTCCTCCATATGTATGAAGTCTGTATAGCAAAAGGAAAATGTGATACTTTGTAATATTCTGCCGTTTTGTCCAACGTTAACAGTAAATGGTTGATTGTCCAACTCATCGTTAAAACGCCTGCCAAACTCAAAGTATCTTGTTTCATCCGGAGCCAATTTATTGGAAGGGCCTATCGATTCGCTGAGATCGACATAATAGGGCTCGCCGGTGACCCAGATGTGGACCTCCTCGACCGAGATATTATGGATTCGTACAGGAATCTGCATATAAACCGGCATCATCGGAGGATCTTCCCCTTCACAATGATTAGGGCCAAACATACATCCGCCCTGAATCAATGTTACACAGAGTATTAGTAAAAATAGTCCGTAAATTCTGATTGCATTTTTCATGGGAGTTGTTTAATTATAACATTTACACTGGGGACCATTATCAGGTATTGGTAACGCAAAATTGATCTGAAGGAACGGATTTTGCAATAGCCCGAACGGGTCATTTTTTATGGCAAATGTAAAACCAGCAACTTGCTCTTATGTAAATAAAACCATAAAGGAATTTCTTTATCATTTTCATTTTTTTATTGTGTACATTGAATGTGTAATATTAAATTTACACGGTTTATCATTGTAACAATTATGTATTACACTCGGGAAATTGAAAATGAAATACTGCAAAGCATTGCCAATAATCCGGTAATGGCAATTGTTTGAAATGGATGGCGGTGGAATGCAAAACCTGACTATCTCCAAAATTGAGTATCGGAACTTATACGGCAATAGATGATGTAAAACCACTGTTTACAATAGTTGTGGCTCCGGTAGATAAAGGCTGGCCAATGAAAAAGGAGATAGAGGTGGCCAACATAAGCGAAGCGATTGCAATTATCGGGGATGTATTGGGATAGCTATATCAACCTTTCCCTGAAGGCCTTCGCCACCACCTGTGCACGGGAGTGCACCTGCAATTTTTCGTAGATATTCTTGATGTGGTTTCGCACGGTTTGTGCACTGATGAACAATTTGCCTGCGATCACCTCATTGATCATGCCCTGGGTGATGAGGAGCAGTATTTCTTTTTCCCGGACTGTAAGCGTTTCCGGAGTTCCGGGGTTAACTGATTCGGGTTGGAGAAATAACATTACCTGCTTTGCAACCATGGGGGTCAGTGCAGCTCCACCCTCATACACCTGCTCAATGGCATCCAGGATTTTGCCCGGGGTCGATTTTTTAAGGATGTAACCATCTGCGCCACTTTTTATGGCTTCGAGGATATGACGGTCATCTTCAAAGATGGTAAGCATGACGATTTTGGGCTGCGGCTGTTTTTGCTTGAACAGCGGGATGGCTTCAATGCCGTTTATCCCCGGGAGGTTGATATCCAACAGGATGACATCAGTTTCAACATAATTTTCCAGCGCTTCTTCAACGGAAGGAAATGCCCATTCGAACCTGTAATCGGAAAAGGTACTGATCAGGTACACCAGGCTTTGCCTGAAATCTGAATGGTCTTCAACGATTCCAATTGAAATGGACATCTTCTGTTATTTATGCAAAAATAGGTACGAAAACCCGATAAATGTATAGCCCTTTCGGGTCATATTTTAAAAGACAGGATTATTTCTGTTCCAATACCTGCAACAGACCGAATGTCAAAATCAATGTGGTTTACCAAAACATATGGCATTGGAACTTTTCCGACCATTCGTTATTTCAAAAATATTACAAGCAGAAATTGCTTTCAATATCCGTGGTGCAAATAAACTTATAGAAGAAAGAACTCCAGAAGTTTGGGCAATGCTTGAAGAAGTTATTCAAGGAAAATATGTATTACTAAACCGTGCACCAACATTGCACAGACTAGGTATACAAGCTTTCAACCCAATTCTAATTGAAGGAAATGCTGTGCAGGTTCATCCACTTGTATGTCAGGCATTCAATGCTGACTTCGATGGAGACCAGATGGCTGTTTATGTTCCATT
>JBAXUL010000195.1:0-4970 GCA_037129695.1 Prolixibacteraceae bacterium | reverse complement strand
AAGGATAATAAGATAACCCGATCACATCATATTTTGCCCCGTTGGATTTGGCGTTGTCGAACCACCATCTGAACCGACTGCTATTATTTCCCTGATCAATGTGTAGGATTACTTTCGAGTCAGGACTTACAACTTTTACCGCGTCATATCCTTTGTTGATTAATTGTACCAACTGGCTAAAGTTTGTGCTGCTTCCCTCGGGATAGACCATTCCGCCAGGAATTTCATTTCCCACTTGTACCCATTCGGGATTTACTCCTGCGGCACGAAGGGCAGACATCACTTCCAGCGTATAATCATAAAGGTCTTTCAACAGGGTTTGAAAATCGTGACCTTCCCATGCCTTGGGCTTTTTTTGTTTGGAAGGATCCGCCCAACTGTCGCTGTAATGGAAGTCGAGCATCACCCTCATTCCCCATTTCTGGGCCCTGACTGCCATGGCGACTGTTTCGGCTTTACTGCAATGGCCACTAAACGGGTCGTTCGATGGATCAACAAAAGTCCTTAATCTGATGGAATTGATCCCGTGGTCTTTCAATATTTTCATGCAATCTTCCTCCGTTCCATTGTCATTATAGAACCTGTAACCAGTAGCTTCCATTTGAGGTAACCAGCTGATATCCGCACCTTTGGCAAAAACAACGGGTGGCAGGTTTTGAGAGGTCACCTTTTTACTGCAACCTGACAAAAAAACAATGGAAACGAACATGATGAGAATACAGACAGGCGATGTTTTCATCAGAAATATCCTTTGGTAAAAAGTAAAACCACTTTCCTTCCGCATCAGTAAAAATTCATCAGTTCCGATCAAAGGCATCAATCATCATCGCCGTCACTTTCCTTGGTTGCAGAAAAGAAAGCAGCATGAACAGGAGCCGGGCACGGAACATTCAATCCTTTGATTGCTGACCATAATACCTCATTGAACTTTGCATCAGGGATTCTATCTTCCTTGCTGAAATCGAATTTCTCACTCAATTTTGACATCTGATTTTCATCCTGATTCTTGAGGTTTAAATCAACCAGGTTGGCAGTTGCTTTGAAAGGGGGATGGGAGGCCGTTGTATTGAAGCATCTCCACATCGGTTCTGCTGAAGCATCATATTGACTCATTGGAGGTAAGCCCAGAATCAGTTCGATGGTGCGAAGTGCGGAACTGGTTGAGTACATGGTGTGGTCGACATAACCTTGTTTTACGAAACCTCCTGCGACATAAGTGGTGGAGCGATGGGCATCCACATGGTCAGGACCGTTTTGGGCATCATCTTCCAGAATAATTACCACACTTTCATTCCATATGGGCGATAGACTTAGATATTCTATGAATAAACCCACTGCCAGGTCGTTATCTGCAGCATGGGCTTTGGGGGTGGTTTTACCTTTTCTGAGTCCCTCTGTATGGTCGTTTCCAAACCGCAAAGTATTCAGTCGTGGAACGTTGCCTGCGGAAAGAAGTACTTCAAAATCACGTTTCCATTGATGGAAGCGGACGGTATCGCGGATCGAAAGGTCCCATCCCGAATAATTTTTGCTGTAGTGGTCATTCAGTGCCGGAATATTGGGGGTATGTGCATCAGAAATAAATTCGCCATAGCTTCTGTAGGAAACGCCGAATTTTTTGCAATAATCCCACAAAAATCCATTTTTATTGTTGGCAGTTTCCCGTTCTCCTTCGCCGGGATAGGATCCACCTCTGCCACCATAACTGGTAGGCCAGTTCTTCTCAAGATAGTCAGTCGCATATGCTCCCATGGTCCAATTGTGACCATCTGCACTAACTTCACCATCGACATAAAAATTGTCAAGTAATACAAATTGCCTGGCAATGTTGTGCAGGTTGGGTGTTACTTTTTCGCCAAATAAAACCAGACTGGTGTCCCCATTTCCTGATGGAATATCGCCGAGTACCTGATCATAGGTTCTGTTTTCCTTGATGACATAAAAAACATACTTGATGGGTGATGTATCTCCAACCCTGGTGGGAATAGGATTTCCTTTTTCACCCATAGCAGACATCTCCTTTTCCTTGACATAACGGGTATTGCTGTATACTGCCTGCGAGTAAATACCCAACTGTCCGGCATCAGGATTCGGGATTGACTCAAGGGTTCCGATAAATAAACCGCCAATGTACTGTACTTTCTTGTTTTGTATATCCGCATGACGGGCAACAGCTTCTTTTTTACTCATCGGGTTCGGACCAAGCGGATTGGCTTTGGAAGTCAGTCCTTTGCCATTGGCGACAAAAATAGTATTGTTGATTACCCGTACGCAGGTTGGATACCATCCCGTCGGAATAAATCCTTTGCTTTTGCTGCTACCTGGATTGCTTACATCGAAAACAGCGAGACAGTTGTTGTCGGCATTGGCGATATAAAGTGTTTTTTCGTCATCTCCAAGCGCAACACTGTTGGTCGTTGAACCAGTCGGGGAATCTGGATAGAGGGCGCTGTTCAATGTCTCGATGACTCTGTTTTTCTCGGTAGAGATCAGTGATACCGAATTGTCGTTGGCATTGCTCACAAACAGGTATTTGCCATCGCGGGTGATACACATGTCATTTGGATTATCTCCCACAGGAACAGAGCCTCTCACTTTTTGTGCGTGGGTATCGAAAAGTAGGACTTTGTCACAACCCCAGCAGGAGACATAAAGGGTTTTGTTGTCATTCGAAAGCAAACAGGTATAACCTTCACCTCCCAATGGGATTTGAGCTTTTATTTTTTTTGTTGATAAATCGATCACATAAAGGGAGTTGTTTTCCTTGGTAACCGCGTAAAGTAATTGTTGCTTGTCATCTACCGCGATACCTGCAACAGAGATCTTTTCCGGCCATTTTTTACCGAGAACAAGGGTGTCGGATGGAACAATCTTGTTATTGACAATTTTGTATCTCATGATCCAGTTGTCGTTTCCCCCTGAAGCATACAGATTTTTTCCATCTTTTGAAAAGGTAAGTCCTACCCATCCTTTGGCAATTGTTATTGAATCAAGCAATTGCATTTTTATAGGATCAATCAGTTGGATGCTTTGGTCACTTTGACCGTTGTTCGTAACGGCCATCATCTTTCCGGATGAGGCTACTGCCATATTCAGGGGCAGATCGCCTAAATTCATCATTTTGCCAACCGGCGAAAGCTTCCAGCCATTAGGCAACGATACCCGACTCGATTCAATCTCTTTCAGGGTCTGCGCATTGACCTGCACAACAAAGATTGACAGTATATTCAGACAAATAAGAGATGCTATAATTTTAGACCTGGCTGATGACATTTAGTTGTAATTTAGTTAAAATTAAATTGCTAATATTCAAATAGTTAAATTTCTTTGGTATTCAGAATTAAATTGTAGGATCATATCATTTACCCATCAATATTCGTTTTCAATGCAGATGAAATCCATTCTATTTTAGAATCTGTTCTGTTTTATTTGTTAATCTGTCTATACGTCAAAGTTCGTCAAATGTTTTCAATATTCAAATTGGCTTTTCAACGAGACAGTTATTTCAAATTCGAATATTTGACAAGCAAGGAGGTGTTTTTCTGAGGAATGGAGAGTTCCATGCCTTCCATCAGTTCATGACCGCTTTTTTGCATATGAATTCCATAATCTTCGAAGGCCAGTTCATAGTTTGCCAATGGATCAAGGCCCCTCATTTTGATGGAGATGGTTTCCTCAGAACATTCTGTGCGCCGGAATACAAGAATGATTCCATCTCGCTTGTCTGGTCGGTTGAGTTGGTAGGCCAGGAAGATATTGTCTCGGGTAGTATTTTTGCTGCCCGTAAGCGGATAGTAATCACCATAAAAAAATGGTCTGAGATTCAGAAAGTCCTTGATTCTTTTTTGAATGGAAGGAATGGATTCAGATTCTCTCCCGGTTACCTCCCAGCTCATGGCAGCGGTTGCCCCCAGTCCGGATCGGAATGTGTAACTATCTGTCTTGTAGATGGCTGTTCCGTGAATGGGTAAATAGAAATTCAGTCCGAAAGTGTGGCACTGGTATCCATTGGGTTCGCCGTACTGGTAATCGGTTCTCCAAAGCGGGGCGCTGCGGGAAGTTGTCTCCAGATCAATGCGCCTACCACCACTTGCACAGTTGTCGATGAGTAATTTTGGAAATCGTACCAATAAACTATCCCAAAAGGCATACAGCCCTTCAATGTGGCGTATCTCCGCGATCCCTGTCCTGCCGGGATGGTTGGATGCATCCCAGTAGGGCATAGGGTCGAAATTGAAATCCTGCCTGTAATAATCAATGCCCTCTTTTCTGATCAGGTCTGACAAGTAGTTCGTCATCCAAAGGCGCGCCTCCTTGTTGCCTAAATCGAAAAGGTAGTCATCCCTGCCCTTTAATTTGGTCAGCCATTCCGGATGTTCCCTGTCAATCTGGGTGCCCGGCCTGACGCGCTCGGGTTCAAACCAGACCATGAGTTTGGCCCCAACTTCGTGGACCGCATCAGCAACAGGCTTGAGGCCATTCGGAAACCGTTCCTTGTCTACTGTCCAGTTTCCGACATTTTGCCACCACTCGCCCTTTTCCTTGTCCCATCCGCAACCTGTGTACCATCCGGCATCCAGCCAGAAAAGTTCAGGCAGAATGCGGAACTGCTGGTATCTTTTCACCAGTGCAATGGCGAATTCAGAGGTCAGGCAATTGTATTCCCCGCAAGGTGCCGGATCCCCGTAATCAAAGCTTCCTGACAGGGGATATTCGGCGAAGCGTCCGTTTATTTTCCTGGAATGATGGGCCAAAATGAATTGTCTGAATTGATTGTGTCCGATCATCCGGTCTTCTCCCTTCCAGAAAAGAAGGCATATTTTTGGAGTTCTGATTTCCTCATTCGGGTAAAGTGACAATTGCATCTTTTCCATACCCGAATTGAGGCAAACGGATTGACCATCAACTTGAAGGAGGTTGGCATACCATTTCCCTGACCATCCGATGGCAACCATGACTCCCTGGTTTCC
>JBAXUL010000194.1:0-4986 GCA_037129695.1 Prolixibacteraceae bacterium | reverse complement strand
ACAATGGACCTGGTGCTGGAAACCAAACAGGGCCAACAGATTATTTTTGACCTGAAGTGGTCAAAGAACAGCAAAAAATACCAGGCTAAATTAGAGGAGGGCAGATCAGTTCAGTTGGCAATCTATCATAGCCTGCTTGGCACCGATCCGAAGACCGGGTATTTCATGTTTGACAATGGAAAGCTATACACCGGGCAGCACTTTAGAGGGGAGCATATTGTTCCTGTGACTATTCCGCAGGATCTTGACGAACAAGGTGTTCTCCTGCGAACTGTTCATTCAATAGGATATCGTTGGGATGAACTTGCTATCGGGGAGATAGAGATCGGAGACAATACGAGCGTATCAGACCTGCCCTATTTCAATGCCATTGAGGAAAAGCAACTGATCCCTTTTGAAATGGACAAAAAGACAAAAGTAAAGTATGGTGACGCCTATAGCGGGCTGGAATTATTTAAAGGAATTATTGAATAGAAACACAAAGTTGAAGATGAAAAATATAACCTTTATCAATGCCGGTGCCGGCAGCGGAAAAACGTACAGTCTGACCGACCAGCTTTACCATACTATCAATAATGACATTTGCAGGGGAGACCAGGTTTTGTTGACCACCTTTACCAAGCGGGCAGCTGAAGAGATCAGGCAGCGAGCGTATTCTAAACTTCTTGAAAAGGGAAAGACCGGGGATGCAATAGCCTTGCAGAATGCCTATATCGGAACCGTTCACTCGGTAGGATACCGTCTGATCAAGAAATTCTGTTACCTTATCGGCATGTCTCCAAATATCAAGGAACTGTCAAAGGAGGATGCTGATTTTTATTTTTCCCAGGCCATTTCTGAAATCCCAACAGTTGAAGAACTGAATCAACTGGCTGCTCTTTCTGAACGGTTTCTTTTTCAAGCCAAGGGAGATCAAAACCATAGTGCATTCGATCCCTGGAAATGGAAAGAGCATATTATGACCATCATCAACGAAGCCAGAAGGAATAACATTGCAGATCTGACCGTGAGTGGATTGAGCTTCATCAAATCCATCGAGTTTATAAATTCCATTTTCGGAATTGGCTCAACTCAATCTTTGAATTTTGCGAAAATTACAACTGATGTATCCGCAATTCTTCTGTTTCTTGAAAACCTTCCTGACCCAAGGAACGGGGGCAGAAAAAAGGAGGGGAAAAAACTGGAGGCCAACCTTTACGGCAGAAAAATTTCATATTCGGATTTTATTGACATTTTTGATATTGCAAGCGACATCATAGCTCAAAAGGATCCATCCAATGTGAATGCCCAAAATTTGATAAATGACCTTGGACTGTTTTACCGTTCAAGAACCATACAGGATGATATGTCGGCATATACCGCATTGATCTTCAAAATTGCAGGTGATTGTATTACCGCTTTTTCAGAATACAAAAGAGAACATGGATTGGTGGATTATACCGACATGGAGACCCGGTTTCTTGAATTGCTGAACATCCCGACTGTACAAACTGAACTTAAGCAAACCATCAAGCTGGTGATGGTAGACGAATTTCAGGATTCAAATCCCATCCAGTTGAGCATCTTCATAAAACTTGCTGAAATTGTTGACCAGAGTATCTGGGTGGGTGATCCTAAACAGGCGATTTACGGGTTCAATGGTTCAGATCCTGTATTGGTAAGCAATATGTTGAAGGTGTTTTACGAACAAAACAACGGTAACCTCAAACTGCAATTGCTGAAAAACTCATGGCGCTCGAGGGGCGACCTAGTAAACCTGACCAACAAAATGTTTGAAGTTTGCCTGGAAGATCAGTCTTCACCAGTTCTGATAAATAAAAATGACATCCTGGGTGATGAAAAATCCATTCAGCCCTGGATCGCAGAGAAGTTCGGGGTAAAGGAACAGGTTACCCTGGCCGCCAAGGATACAATAGGGCTGATCCCGGTCCGCAATGACAAGGCTGATGGATTTATCCCTGATGAACAACAGCTTGCATTGAACCACTGGCATTTTAAAAATGAGATCAAAGGGGCGGGAAACATTAATAATTTTAACTATTATCTTGCAAGGAAGATCAAAGATCTTATCGCAAAAGAACAGCCTGTTTTTGATAAATCAATCCAAAAAACCAGGCCGATGCTGCCCTCGGATATCGCTATTCTTTGCAGACAAAACAAGGAGGTAAAAGAGCTGGCCGCTGAACTGATGAAGTACGGTATAGAGGTGGCAGCCAGTATTGACGGGTTATCCATCACAGCCGAGTACCGGCTTTTGATCAACATTCTCAATTACATTGCCGATCCCTCAAACTCACTTGCCGTTACGGAAATTCTGTTGCTAATCAACAAAGACAATGCCTTTACTGCAGAGTCTGTAATAGAAAAAAGACTTGATTTTATTTCCGATAGCCCGGCCCGTACCGATGAAAATGGACGGGAATACTACGATTATTTATCAAAATGGGGAAAGGACGATGAGTTCGTTCAAAAACTGGAACTTTTTGTAAAAAGTTCCTTTCACCTCTCCGTTCCGGAACTGATTGAAAAAGCAGTTGCTGAGTTGGAAATAGTAAAGCATATTTCAGCCTGGGACAAGGCGGAGCAGCGAAAGTCAAATATTCAGCAAATGATCTTGTATGCACATAATTATGATGATTATTGCGTAAAGCTTAACATCGCCTCCAGCCTTGCAGGTTTTGTGCAATGGTTGAAACTGGGCCAGGAAAAAAACCTTCAGGCTGCTTCCGTCAATCAGAATGCTGTGAATGTTACAACCTATCATAAAGCCAAAGGACTTGAATGGCCCTGCGTGATCTTAACCAGTTTGGGTCATGATCACGATTTCAAAACACTTCAAAAGGATTTTTTCAAAACCTCGGTAAAAATGTCGGCGCCCCTCGATATCGAAAATCCTTTGAAAAACAGATATATCAATTTCAGTTTCTGGCCCTTCGGATCAAAAGGAAATATCATGGGCTTCGACGATGAAATCAAAAATTCTGAGGCTTTCATTGAAGTGCAAACAGCTAAAATACAGGAGATAAAAAGGCTGTTATATGTAGGCATGACACGTGCAAGGGATTATCTTACGACAACAAGTTTCCTCAAGAAAGAGGCCAAATGGATGAATCTGGTCAACGATCAGGAAGGTAACTGGAGTCTTGAAAATATGACACAACGGAATACAGCATCCACCATTCTTGACCTTTTCGATCATGGAATCATGGTCAAATATCAGGTAATACCAGATGACCGTACTGAATTCACTTACGAATATGATGAACAGGGATACAAACCGGCAACCTATTTTGCAAAAGAGGCTGTAATTGACTATCCCGCCAAATACATCTCGCCAAGCAAATTGAAAGGAGAGGCTGATGTTACTGTCAGTCTGGTATACGATTTTGAATTCCGGATTAAAACGGGAAATAAAATCAATGAGGCCTTGATGGGTAATTGTCTGCATGATATCCTATATCTCTGGCCAGATGGTGCGGAGGAATCCCGGATAGCCTCAATTATTGAACGTCACAACCTGGGTGGACAACTAGATATTACTGACGTTTCGAAGGCGGTTGAACATCTGAATAATTACGTTATGACGCTTGCTCCCGTAAAGACATATCGTGAGCTGCCCATGCGAATGGCAAAAGACGGGCAGATCTACATTGGAACAACTGACCTGGTATTGGAGTTCAATGACCAGCTATATCTGATCGACTACAAAACATACCCAGGAAAATTCACAGAGGTAACCGACAGGAATAGCGACCATTATGCGGGAATCTACTTGGGACAATTAAATGCCTATTCGAAAATCCTCGAATTGGCTATGGGTAAAAAGGTAACAAAGAAAATGATTTATTATTCGGTACTTGGGAAAATGGTGGAAATTGTCTGAGAGGGTTACCGAAAATCATTCTCCAAATATATCTTTTAAGCGCCTAAGCGAGTGAAAGCGTTCTGATTAGATCAAGGAATTGATCGATTACGGTTTTTACATGATCATAGCGGTCGCTCTTAGCAGATTTACCTTCAACCAGATATAACCTCCGGTTTACTTCCAGCATGATCGAAGTTACTCGTCGATCCTTCTGGTAGTATTTCAATGGAACCATGGTTCCCTGATAGGGCCAGTCCTTCCCCAGTGTAAAACCGCCTTGCTTAAAAAATTCAGTTGCTGCATCTACAACTTTTTGAGGAGTATGGAATACATCTGTGCCGATATTGAAATCGGGCCGGTCTGGAAGTTGACACTGATCACGCTTCATAGGAGTTTGGGTGAATGAATGGCAGTCGACGATAATGGCAGAACCGGTCCTGTCCAATTGACGGTCAACTGCATCAAGTAACATTTTATGATGTGGGTGGTAGTATTGCACCAGTATCTGTTCCCGTTCGGCCGGGGTCACTACTCGTAAGTGTGCTCCATCATCACAGGTTTCATACAATACTCCCATTCCCACTTTTGCCATGGGTTCCAGGTTGTCATCCACAAATCTTTCTACATCGCAAAACACCCTCGAAAAACCCGCCTTGATCGAAATATCCTTTTCCGATTCAAAAAGGTCATTGGTAAACCAGTCTGTGAGGAGGTCTATTTCGCTGTTAATCCGTTTCTGATCAACCAGAAAACCAGTGAAGTTAGGAATCTCAACAGATGAATGGGGTATGTGAAGGATTAACTTGTTATAGATGTCCATGTTGCAAAGGTAATCCAATACACCATAATGTATTTAAAGTGAGGAAAAAAATAGCAATATAATGGTTTGAATTTCTGCTTTTTCAACAATAAAACAGCAACATAAATAGATTGCGTTGTGCTCATTTACCTTTGTTGAAATTCGTTGTTTACCGGCTCAATAAAAAACAAATCGTGACAGTTCATAGAACAAAATAGTCGTGTTTGGCAGAATACTTAAACCGTTTAATCTTCGGAAAAACAAAAAAAACCAACATATATGAAGAAATATTCACTCGCAATTTGCAAGACAACTCATTCCG
>JBAXUL010000193.1:0-5056 GCA_037129695.1 Prolixibacteraceae bacterium | reverse complement strand
GACTTTTTTTATCTTTCATTTTGTTCACTTTTATCCCGGAGGCAAAAATCAATCCATTAATTGATCCATTCGCACAAAACCGTATATTCATTTTCTGCTGTTATGTATAAGTAATAGGTCGCGCAAGGCTCGCAAAGTTGCGCAAAGTAAAATTGAACACAATTGGAATAGAATTATTTTAAGCCTTCTTCCTACTTGCGTCACTTTGCGAGCCTTGCGTGACCTATATTATCTTTATCTTAAACCTGTATTTCCCTGATCCTAAGCTGAAAAGTGATTTTCCTTTTTCAGTACCCAGAAATTTGAACTCTGCTGAGTTCATCAATGAATGTCCGTTTTCCAGCACTTGTTCAGGTTTCGAACATGGAAAATGAATGGTTGCAGTAGTATTGACCGGAATTTCAACTTCTAAAATCAAATCGCCATTCTCCTTTTTCCAGGAGGATGAAATCAATCCATGAATTGACTGATAGGATGCCTCGGCATAGGTAAGTTCACATTCAGTGAATGGATTGATCACAAAATTCTGCCACCCGGGATTCATTTCAACAGGTGAAATACCGGCAAGCGTATTGAAAAACCAGGCAACAACACTGCCATACATGGGATGCGAATGCGAACTTGCCCCATCCCAGTTTTCCCAAAGCGTAGTGGCCTGTTTGCCTAAGATATAATGGCCGTAACCCGGGAAATCCTTTTGGTTCATGACGGTGTAGGCCAAATCGGACCGTCCGTTGTCTGTCAGTACTTTCAAAAGGAGCGGTGTGGCCAGGATGCCGGTGTCAAAATGGTTCCCCTTTCCTTCCAGATTTTTCACCACATTCGCAAAAACACGCGGTTGATCCTTTTCAGGCGTGATGCCGAATGCCAAAGGAAAAATATTTGCACCCTGCTTGCCATCCAGGTACTCTCCGGTGGAAGACCGGTAAAATTGACGGTTGATATTGGTTTGAATCTTTTCGGCCAGTTTATCAAACTTATTCTGATCGGCAGTTCGACCCAAAACACCCGAAATTTTGGCCATCAGATCAGTCACATGAAAATAGTAGCAGGTGTTTACCAGTTCAGGCGAGAGTTTTATTTTTTCAGGTGTGGCCCAGTCGCCGAGGCACCAGCCCTTAGGTTCTTCCCTGACCACGATCCCTGATGAATCGCAGCGGGTACCCAGGTATTCCACCCATTGCTTCATCCCGTCGTAATGGTTTTGAAGTAAATTTTCATCTCCGTAATGGAGATAAAAGGCCCAGGGCATGATCACATATGCCGAGCCCCAGGCGGGCCCACCACCTCCGCCTCCAAATGGCACGGTATGCGGCACATACCCCGTGACATGGTTGCGGGCATCTTCCATATCCAGAAACCATTTCCGGTAGAAATTGGACATGTCAAAATTGAAGATGGCAGCTTCGACGGCCACCTGGCCATCACCTGTATATCCCAGTCGTTCCCTGTGCGGACAATCACTGCTGATACTACCGTGAAGATTACCCAGCTGCGTTCGCACGTAATTGACGTAAATCTGATTGAAAAGCTGGTTGGAACATTCAAAATTTCCTGCAGATGAAACGGCGGTATTGACCACTTTGACAACAATATCCGCTGCCCCGGGCTTGTATTTCAATCCAATGATTTCAATTTGTCTGAAGGCATGCCAGGTAAAGCGAGGTTCATAAATTTCGGCGGTCTCTCCCTTTAAAATGTAGGTATCAATCTGCTGGTAATCCCTTCCCAGCTCCTCAATATGCCTGATTCGTACAGTATCGCCCCGCCTTCCGTGAAGTTTCAGCTCCACCCAGCCTGAAATCATCTCTCCCGCATCAAACATATTGGATCCGTTTGCACCTTGACCCAGAAAAACAGGATGGATGATTCTGGTAATTTGATCGGTTGGAGCCAGCTGTGCCTGCAATTTCCCGGAAGGAGGAATGACCAAAACTGCATTTTGCCATTTCCTGTCATCGTAACCTTTTTTATTCCAGTCACCCAATTCCAGTCTGGCATCATATACTTCACCGGTAAATATTCCATCATGCAGGATTGGTCCGGTAGTCATCTTCCAGCTTTGATCACTACAAATAAACTGTTTGCGCCCGTCCCTGAAGGTGATATCCATTTGAAAAATCAGGCGGGGTGTACGGTACCACATACAACCTTCGACGGTTCTGTCACGCTGGTTGTACCATCCGTTGCCAAGAACTATCCCAACCACACTCCTGCCGGGTTTCAGCTGTTGGGTTACGTCGAAAGTATTGTAAAGAACCCGTTGCCGCGACTGATCATCATGGTAATAGATCAGTTTTTGGAGTTTCCTTTGATCGTAGTTGGTCTGAGCCGGCGCCAGCACCTGGTCTCCAACTTTCTTTCCATCCAGGTAAAGCTCATAAAAACCAAGTCCGGCGACATTGATGCGGGCAGACAGTATTTCTCCGGCTAAATCGAATTCTTTTCTAAACCAGGGTGCAGGTTCGGTTTTGGCAGAATCAGGAAATTGATCCTCTCCCATCCCGATCCATTTCGCCTTCCAGTCAGATTTTTCGAGGTATCCCATTTCCCAAGAGGATACGGGACTCCACGAAGATTCGATGCCCTCTGCATCCCAAACCCTGACTTTCCAAAACAGTTTTAATCCTGAATTCGGCGCTTTCCCCCGGTAGGAAATGTTTGAAGATTCGCAGGAAAGGATCTTGCCGGAATCCCAGTAATTTCCCTTGTCCTGATTTAACTCATTTTCCTGATCGGAAACAAGAATCCGATAGGCCTGTTGTTTTTGGTTTCTTTGTACTGAGGTCAGTTGCCAGCCAAGTTGAGGAACAGTAAGGTCAATTCCTGAAGGATTGATCAGATGCTCACATTTCAGTTGAACAATGGTCAGTGAGCCGGTTTTTTCGAGTGCAAAGAGCCTGCTGCACTGAATCAGGAAAATTGTTGCGATGAATAACACATTCAATACCTTCATCTGATAAGAGTAATAAGTTCAAAAAATAGTAACTGGATGATTCTTCAGGGATTTGTTTTCAAATTTATTAAATCTGATTCAATTTTGATTGGAAAAGGATTGGACTTATTGACATAATGTTACAATTTTAGCGTTTGTTTCGATTTGCTCAAAAAGAGGTTGTCCTGCAGAACATCGTATTCCATTTCAAGGATCACTCCCCGGCAAAATCTCCAAAACTACCTGGCAAATGTAGACCCGGCAAGGCATTCCAAAATTCTCGGTTAAAATATCATACACCCACTTTTTTTCCGTTTTTTTTTGTAAACTTTGAGAATGATTTGATTTCCAAACAAAAATCAGATTGAAAATTACATTCTTACTAACAAATTCCACCAACATGATTGAACCGATTTTTTGGGTGATTCCCACCTCTTCCGTTATCGCGTTGCTTTTTGCCTATTATTTTTACCGCGACATGCTAGGCTACAGTGAAGGCACTGACCTGATGAAAAAAATTGCCCAGCATGTGCGGGTAGGCGCCATGGCCTACCTTTGGCAGCAGTACAAAGTAGTAGGTATTGTGTTTTTTTTCCTGGCATTGTTCTTCGCTTTTTTGGCTTATGTTTTAAAGATCCAGAATCCATTTGTTCCGTTTGCATTTATCACCGGCGGATTTTTCTCTGCGCTGGCAGGATACTTTGGAATGAAGACGGCCACCTATGCATCTGCCCGGGCCGCTCACGCTGCCAACCAGTCATTGAATAAGGGGCTTGTAGTGGCATTCAGAAGCGGGGCAGTCATGGGACTGGTAGTTGTCGGTCTTGCTTTGTTGGATATCTCCATCTGGTTTGTCATTCTCAACAAGATTTACCCACCCGGAGCCACGCTCGACGGATCGAATCTCAATATCATCACCACCACCACACTTACTTTCGGGATGGGCGCCTCCACACAAGCACTTTTCGCCCGTGTAGGCGGAGGTATATTCACCAAGGCAGCTGATGTTGGTGCCGACCTTGTCGGTAAAATTGAGGCCGGTATTCCGGAGGATGATCCGCGAAATCCTGCCACGATAGCTGATAATGTAGGCGACAATGTAGGCGACGTTGCCGGCATGGGCGCCGACCTTTATGAATCCTATTGCGGAGCAGTTTTATCCACAGCAGCCCTTGGAGCGGCAGGCTTTTCTGCCTTGGGAACCAACATGCAGTTCAAGGCAGTTATCGCACCCATGCTGATTGCTGCGGTAGGGACAATCCTGTCGATTTTCGGGATTTTCCTGGTAAGAACCAAGGAAGGCGCTTCCCAAAAGCAAATGCTCAGGGCACTTGGTGTTGGTGTAAACAGCTCTGCTGCCGGTATTGCCGTACTTTCGTGGTTTATCCTGTACTGGCTCCAGCTTCCCAACTATACAGGAATCTGGCTGGCGATGATCTCCGGATTGGTGGCAGGTATCGGTATCGGACAGATAACCGAATATTATACTTCTGCCTCCTATGAACCTACCAAAAGAATTGCAAGTGCCTCCAAAACTGGTCCGGCAACCGTCATCATCGCCGGAATAGGAACAGGAATGATGTCAACAGCATTCCCAGTTCTGATCGTTGGAGCCGCCATTATCCTTTCCTTCGGGTTCGCGGCAAGCTGGCACATGAAAGATTTCAGCATGGGACTTTATGGGATTGCCATCTCTGCCGTTGGTATGCTTTCTACGCTTGGAATTACTCTTGCCACTGATGCCTATGGCCCGATTGCCGACAACGCAGGGGGTAATGCAGAGATGAGCAAACTTGGCGCGGAAGTACGCAAACGTACAGATGCACTGGATTCACTCGGCAACACGACAGCTGCAACAGGAAAAGGTTTTGCAATCGGTTCTGCAGCCCTCACCGCCCTTGCACTCCTTGCTTCCTTCATGGAAGAAGCCCGTATCGGCATGATTAATTTCCATCCGGATCATCCATTGACAGCCAAATTAAAGGCAGGTACACTGATTGATGTGCTGGCGGCATTTGACGTGACATTCATGAATCCGCTGGTACTGGTGGGTGCTTTCATCGGTGGTATGTCAGCCTTCCTTTTCTGTGGGATGACCATGAATGCCGTAGGAAGGGCAGC
>JBAXUL010000192.1:0-5162 GCA_037129695.1 Prolixibacteraceae bacterium | reverse complement strand
CAACAATTCAGTCGCTTTTCAGGGTCAACAAACGCAAATCAATCCTGAAGAATATAGAAGTGATGGTCTGGAAAAGGGGTTGATGTGATGATTAGCTGATACGATGATGGTTGATGTTTCGATTTTACAATATATTTCAAAATTAAAAAAACCATTATGTACAAGTCTGGAAATGAAGTGGTAGATGTTAGTTTTGAGTTTGGGCTTGAAATTATCGAGTTAGCAGAAATTCTTGAGAATAATAGAAAATACGTTCTGGCAAATCAAATTCTAAAATCCGGCACATCTATCGGCGCAAATGTAAGAGAAGCTCAAAATGCTGAAAGCAAAGCGGATTTTATTCATAAAATGAAAATTGCTGCCAAAGAAGCAGACTAAAATGAATATTGGCTACTCTTGTGTCACTTTTCTAAAAATTACCCGGAAACATTAGACTTACAAACCCGATTAACCAGTATCAAAAAACTATTGAACAAAATTATTTCCTCCTCCAAAAAATCAGAACACTAATCAGCGCATCATCTAATCATCACATCAGCACATCATTTCATCCACTCAGTGATCACATCGATCGCTCTTTTCTTCTGTATATCAGGCATATTACTGATGCGGCTACGATGGCTCCCCCGCGCCTGAACGATCTTCATCACACCCGGATTTTTCCCGCCAGTGGCAGCGGAGGCTGACCACGGATCGATTCCACCGTATATCAGCAAAATCCGGGAAGCATTCGTCTTCAGATAGCGGTCAACCTGATTGCTCATTTCAGGATTGTAGGGGAAAACCTGATCCTTTTCCAGAAACAGGCGCGCGATGTATCCTTTGGTATCCTTTGTTTCCATCAACTTTCTGAAAGGCTTGGTGTCATATCCATAATAACCTAGCTGCATCAAGGCCTGCACAAAGAACGGAGCAGTAGCCTTCCCACTCTCAATATCGAAATAGCTGCACGAGCTGATCTTTTGAAAATGGTCAAATATCTCCTTGTCTGTTGCGGTCAATTTGGGAATGGTGCTGACTGATGTTCCCCACTGCCAGAAAGAGAAAGAATATTCCAGCACGGAGTAATCGAAAATCTCCCTGTTGGGTGCCTTGAAAGTGTATTTTTTATCCTTGCACAATTGATCAAACATCGGCATCAGCCTGTCTTTCCGTTTCAGTACCTCCATCTGAAATCCCTTTACCATTTTCCGTTCAAATTTCTTACCCACCTCTTTTTCAATAAAATGGGGATGCCTTTGTTCTTCGGTAGAGAAATTAAGGGGAGCCACGAATGGAACGGATGCCGTTACATCATCCGGATAGAGCATGCGGTGGTAAAGTACGGTTTCACCACCTTTGCTGATTCCTGTGCTTACCCATTTCTTCACATATATTTGCTTGAAAAGCTGAAGCACGTGGTGTTGGTCTGCCGCCGCATTTTCGACTGTCAGATCCCGCCAATGAATGGTATCAGGACATGATTTGCCAAAGAAACGGTGTTCGACAAAAAGCTGGTTGGCATGGAGTATCGGACAAAGTTCCTCAAGGTGCCTTTTCCCGGATGCATATCCTCCTCCATATCCTTCCGTCACAAAAACTACCGGACTATCGTAGGACAAATGAGACAGAAATACCCTCTGTGGAAAAAATCCCCTTTCCGGATGTTGATGATCGACAGCCTGCCTGACATTGACAACATAGGCTTCGCTAAAAAAAGGATTCTGTTCCATCTTTTCAACGGAAATGATATCCGGCAGTGCTTTGATCCGCTCCAACAACGATTGTGCAACCAGCGACTGAAAAGCAATAAAAAGAATCGAAAGCAACAGTGCGTACCGACGTGCTCCTGTTTTAAGATTGAATGGTAACATATAGTATCAATTTTGGATTTTCATTCGGAACCTGGGTCTGCAGAAGGATTTGATTTTCGATTGCGCTTCCCCGGTCATGACTTTGAGCCCTTACCACAAATAACACGAATTCACACAAATAAGATTCTTTCTCCTATTCTCACCTTCCCGTTTACAAGGAAATCACCCCTTCAATCTCCCCGGCCTTTTTGTAAATCTCAAGAACTTCATCGGGATTCTTCATTTCCTGTTTGCAGGAAAGTGATATAAACCGGATGTCTTTCGATGTGCGGTAAGTGATGTGCTCTTCAAACCTGAAAAGTTGCCTGACCAGATCAAGCTTTATTTTATCGTTTGGAACTATAAACTTAAAATAGAATACCCCGGGCCATTCTTGCTGTGCCCAGAGGATCGTCTTTGCGTTCTCTAATGCTTGATCCATAAATCAATTTCTGTTTCATTAACTCGTCTTTACCAAATCATCTCCACAAATCCCTTCGATCGTCGCCTGACCCCGTCTCTTCCTTTGGCATCAGCCACGTAAAAATAAACTCCTGCCGGACAAAGGTTGCCACCGACCTTGCCATCCCAGGCAGCTATTTCCGAATTTTCAGGCATGTAATTATTGGTGGAAAACTGATGAACTACTTTACCCCAGCGGTTTAATACCGTGAAGGTCAAGCTTTGCAGCGACCTCGTTTTGATGATCAGCTTATCATTGACGCCATCCCCGTTGGGAGTAAAAACAGGTGCCACCTTGACGAGGGAAGTATCAACTACAATGAAGTCAGGCAGATAGAAGGTATCCCGGCAGGTAAGTGCCTGTGTTGTTTTGGAGGCGATCAGCTTGACCATGTACTTGCCTGAATTCTGATAGGTGTAGAGCGGGTTCGCATCATACATGACAGTGATAAATGAATCAATCGCTGTAGTTCCGCCGGCTCCCAATGCCGAAAGAATGGCTTTATCCTTGAACAGATACCATTCATATTTATCGGCATCTGCATTGATACTTTGGTTTTGAAAATCGATGTTGGCAGGAGCCTGTGGAAAGACATACTGCGGATCATTTTTCTGATTCGTCGACCATATGAATTTGGCATCAGGTATCGGTGATCTATACGTTACCACGACACTTTTCATGCAACCGGCTCTGTCTGTCACTTCTACCCGATAGTCGGTATTTTTGGAAGGAGGATTCTGAATCGTTGGGTTTTGTGCAGAGGATACCAGGGTAGTTCCTGTGTACCAGCGAAAACGATAATCGGAACTTACCGCGACAGGCTTTCCGGATGTCAGATCGAAATACTGATAAACCGAACCGATCACCGCAGAGGAAAGTCTGAGAAATTTACAGGTTGATTCTGCGATGGCGGCCGAAGGCTTGCTCCAGCCGTTCATGACCCAGGCACGGAACTGGAAACTTTTGCCGTTCTCGGTGAAGGAGACCCTGTAACATCCATCTGAAAGATTAGTCTGGGTAGACAGGATTCCCGTATCATTCGAATAATTCACGAATTTCAGTCCCGTAGGATCAAATTTCTCCCACAAAAAAGTAACACTGGAACCGGCTGATTGTGCCGTCAACGAACCTGCGGCCACTCCTTCCACCGAACAAAAATACCAGATCGGATCGTTGGTCGGGAAAGTTGGATAGGCAGTAGTCTCTTTGAAACCGGCATTCCCCGAAAAGATCGATTGTGCCGTGAGTAGTCCTGGGAAAGCGAACAGCAAGACTACAGAAAAGAGCAAAAGAAGGTGATTCCGTTTTCTGGCCATAACGTTAATTGTCTGAAATGCTTCAATCCTACAAATTTAAACAACTATCCGGCCTGACCAAGAATTTATATTCAATTTTGAAAATCTTCTTTCGATGGCTGACGGCTTCGGGTTTTAATTGCCGGAACGAATAAATCCTCCTGCTATTTGTGAAAACAGGTGCAGATGGCAACGCAGGCTTTCGGAAAGGAAATTTTCTACAAACCTGCAAAATGTCCTTTAGAGGGTCTGTTGGCCGAAGTTTGCATCGTGGGACGAGAAAACGGTTTTTAACTCCCAAACTATACAAATACGCAAACCGTTAAGCATCAAAATGAATAGGTCTACCAGAATTTTTAATTGTGTTTGCAAATTATTCCCGCCATTATTTGCCTTACATTAATTATTTACTTACCTTTGGCGTTAGTAACGATTGGCGTAATTATGATTTTAAATTTTGGAGACAAGGAAACTGAATTAATTTGGTCCGGTATCAGGGTGAAGAATATGCCACTTGAAATACAAAATGTTGGCCGGCGAAAATTAAGAATGTTAAATAACTCACAAACAATAAATGATTTAAGAATTCCTCCATCAAACAGACTTGAAAAGCTGAGTGGCAATCTTGAAGGGTTTTACAGCATCAGGATTAACAATCAATGGAGAATCATATTCCGATGGAGTGAAGGGCAATCGGAACAAGTAAAAATTATTGATTATCATTGAGAATTGATTGATTATGAAAACTTTAGCAAATATACACCCCGGGGAAATTCTTTCAGAAGAATTCTTAAAACCAATGAATATAAGTGCCTATAAATTATCAAAGGATATTGGAATCCCTCAAACAAGAACATCCGCTATATTAAAAGGAGCAAGAGCAATAACCGCAGATACTGCGCTCAGACTGAGTTTGTATTTTGGGACTTCACCTAAATTCTGGTTGGGATTGCAAGACGATTATGATTTGGAGGAAGTCTTAAAAAACAAGCAGGCAGAACTAAATAAGATTAAGAAAAAAGAAGATTTCGCCGCCTGACAACAACTACCGGAAACCAGTGCAATTTCCACACTCAAAGAAATTGTAACTTTCATAACCCTTTCAGAGGGTAGTCGTGGAACATCTTTTTATATCGGCTTAAGACACAACGGGTCCCCCGGTAAAAAATGGCAAATTGACTGGGATTATCGACTACAATTAGTCAGATGCAAATTCCTTTCAACGATGCTCTCCATTGAATGATAGGCGGAAACAAGTAAATCCTGCATTAATCCATCCCAAAATTCATTGTTTAACATCAGAACGAACTAAAGCTTCATCCTACAAGTTGCAACTGTCGGTGCATAAGTTGCAATCAACTCCAGGTTTGGAATTGCCATTAAACGGCACAAGGGCTGGATTCGCTGTTGGGGACAGATTGCTTCGCCACCTGGGGAGGCACGCAATGACATGGTAAGGAATTCAATTACACGCAAATTCGTGAAAAGTTATTGTCAGGCAAATCCATGCACCACAATTTCAATTGACTGAATAATTTTTTACATTCCCTGCAAAAGATCATTCAGGGGACT
>JBAXUL010000191.1:0-5197 GCA_037129695.1 Prolixibacteraceae bacterium | reverse complement strand
CACCACCGTTGTGTTCCCCTAATTTGTTATCTATAATTTGTCGTTTTAAATTAAATGAAGGAGGAGCTGATGGATTTGTTTTCGAAAACTCTCTGTATCACATCCGCAAAGAGCGGGGCACATGACAAGACGGTAATTTTGGACGATTTGATGTGAAGGGGAATGGTATCGGTAAGCAGCACTTCGTCGAGGGCGGAAGCTTCGAGTCGTTCGATGGCTGAGCCCGAAAGAACAGCATGCGTGGCACAGGCGCGGACAGAACGGGCACCTTTCTGTTTCATCAGGTCGGCAGCCTTCGCAATCGTTCCGGCAGTGTCAATGATATCATCCACGATGATCACATCTTTGTCTTCAACATCCCCGATAAGGGTCATGGAGTCAATCAGATTGGCTTTTGTGCGCGTCTTGTGACAGATCACCATGTCTGTTCCGAGATGTTTGGCGAAGACATTGGCACGTTTGGTTCCACCCGTATCCGGAGAAGCAATCACGATGTCCTGCAGGCCCATTTGTTTGATATAGGGGATAAACATGGCGACTGCGCTAAGGTGGTCGACAGGTACATTGAAAAATCCCTGGATCTGGTCAGCATGAAGATCCATCGTAATCAGCCTGTCGATACCGGCCACCGAAAGCATGTCGGCAATCAGTTTGGCTCCGATGGAAACCCTTGGACGATCCTTGCGGTCCTGCCGGGCAAAACCGAAATAAGGCATCACCGCAATCACTTTGTAGGCTGAGGCTCTTTTTGCGGCATCGATCATCAATAAAAGCTCCAGAAGATTGTCGGCAGGTGCGAAAGTAGATTGGATGATGAAAGTATACGACCCCCTGATCGTCTCTTCATAACAAGGCTCAAACTCACCGTCAGCAAAACGCGGGCAGGATGATTTTCCGAGCTCCATGCCAGCATTTTCAGCGATTTTCTCGGATAGATACCTTGATTCATTTCCTGTGAAGAGCTTAATGGTTGCGGCCATAACTGTCGTATTGGAGAGTGAAGATCGATTGTCGTGACAAAAGTAGAAAAAATACTATGTTGTAAATGGTTTATTGATGACAATCTAACCGCGACTTATGAGCAGATTGTTAATAAGGAATTGGAATTAGTCTCATTTTAATTTTTTTACGCAGGGAAATTATTTAGTAGTTGCGTGTTGCATGGCATCTGCAATAAAATTGAGTAATTCCTCTTTTCCTGTACCTTTCTCGGCAGAAGTGACAAATATTTGAGGCAGTTCTTCCCAGCTTTTGAACATCTCTTCGTGATAGGCTGCGAGATTTTTTTCAATGACATTTCTTCCCAGTTTATCTGTTTTGGTAAAAACCATCACAAATGGAATTCCATTTTCACCCAGCCAGTTCATGAATTCGATGTCGTTCTGCTGGGGTTTCAGCCTGATATCAATCAGAACCATGACGCAAAATAGGTTTTCACGTTCGAGAATGTATTTGCGGATGAATTTAATCCATTTTTCGCGGTTTGACCGCAGAACTTTGGCATATCCGTATCCCGGAAGGTCGACGAGGAACCACTCATTGTTGACGATAAAATGATTGATTAACCTGGTTTTGCCAGGTTCTGAGGAGGTTTTGGCCAAATTATTCACACCCATCAGCATGTTGATCAGTGAAGATTTACCGACATTGGATCTTCCGATAAAGGCAAATTCAGGCTGCCCGGTAACCGGACAGAGTCCGGGGTCTGTATTGCTGACAACAAATTCAGCGCTTCTGATTATCATGGCAAGGTGTTTTTGTGATATAATTTAATTGATAAGAACATTTCAATGTTGAAGATTCTGATTCCGTGTTTCAGTAATTCAGCAGGTAGTTTCAGGAAAAGGCTGCTATGATCGCAAAGAAAAAAGAACAACGTGATCGATTGTTAATTTCATAATTGAAATAAAGCCAATCAATGAGTGAAAATTGATCACTCATCACTCATCACTCTTTTATTAATCTATATAGACCTCGAGCAACTTTGCTTCCTGACCATCGGCAGGAATGAGGCTAAAATTGACGATGGACGCAGGTACGAGCAGGGTTTCTCCTTTTTGAACATGAATGGATCCTGATTCCCATTGCAAGGTGTAATTTCCTTCGATACAAAGATAGATCACAAAGGTATCCATTTCACTGAAGTCGCGCTCCAGATGATTCGTTAACTGAATAAGATTGGTTGTGAAATAGTTGCATTTGACGAGTTCAACGGGCTCATTCACTTTGGGCTGGTAGGTTGTCTTTGCTTCTTCGTGATGCTTGAAATTGATGGCTTCCAGCGCCAGTTCCGTATGAAGCTCGCGAGGTTCGCCCTTGGCATCCACCCGGTTGAAATCGAAAATCCTGTACGTCACGTCGGAGGTTTGCTGAATCTCTGCCACCACAATTCCCTTGCCAATGGCGTGAACCCTTCCTGCCGGGATGAAAAAAACATCACCTTGTTTCACAGGATCAAACTGCAAAAGATTTTCCAGTTTATCATTTTGAAGGGCAATCAGGTAACTGTCACGATCGATGGTTCTGTTGAAACCGGAGATCAATTCTGCTCCCTCATCGGACTGCACCACATACCACATCTCGGTTTTGCCAAATGCACCGTGCCGTTCCTTCGAGAGTTCGTCATCAGGATGCACCTGAATGGACAGGCGGTCGTTGGCATCTATAAATTTGACCAGCAATGGGAATTCAGTGCCGAAAGTATCATAGGTCTTCTCTCCGACCAATTCCCCCATGTAGACTTCAATCAATTCTTCGAGGTTGTTTCCTTTCAGAAAGCCATCAGAAACAACAGAAATGTCATCCTGAACACCTGATAATTCCCACGATTCACCGCAATGGGCGATGGTGTAGTTTTTGTTCAGCAGGGCAGGCATTTTGTCACCTCCCCAGATGCGCTCCTTAAAAATTGGCCTGAATTTAAGGGGATAAAGATTTTTCATCATACAAAGTAGCTAAAGTAAACGATGTGACTCAAACGGCAGAAATATTTGCAGTACCGTTCATTGTTACGGTTTCGCTTAATAATTGTTTAAAATTTTCAATTTCCCCGGGTTTAATCCAGGTAATCCACAACAGCCCTGTCTATGGTATTGGCCCTCACCAGGTCAACTACCTTCAGATGTTCGGCATGATCCCTGTAGACTTCGAATCCGGATTTGGAATCAAACCTCGTTATCAGGCTGATATCGAAGGATCCACCATTTATTTCGTAATGGGCCCCGACTTCAATCTGTTTCAGTTCGGAGATCTTTTCTTTGAGACCCAACAGCGCATTTTTGATTTGGTCGCGAATTTCAGATTTCAGTTGATCGTTCTGGAAATTTTTGAGTTTGAAAAGGACGATGTGATTGAACATGACAAAAATATTTATTGGGTATTGATAGTAGACAAGAGTTAAAAATGAACCTGTTTTGTGCAAAAATAGCAGATATTCTGCATTCTGTTCCTCTTTTATCAGGAAGTAAAATTCGGGTTGGCTAAAATTTAATTTATCTTTGTTACATAACGGAATGTCAATATCTATAATCATTGACTTGTCAGGTTATTGTGATTTAAATTTTTCATTAGTATGAATCATTGGCAGTTGTTTATTTTCAATTGTCAGTTTCTTATCATTTCAGGTATGAGCATATTGGTTATAGGTATCGCCGGTGGAACAGGATCCGGCAAAACAACGGTCGTCAATAAAATAATTAAAAGACTCGCCGAAAAGGATGTGACGATCCTGTCTCAGGATGCTTATTACCGCGACAACAGCAATCTTCCGCTGGAGGAGAGGCAAAAAATAAATTTCGACCATCCTGACGCACTGGAATTCGAGCTGTTGTGCGAAAATATCCGAAAACTCAGGAGAGGCGAAACCATCCAGCAACCGATCTATTCCTATCTTACCTGTACGAGGGCGGATGAGACGACCACCATCATTCCTCGGAAGGCGATCATCGTGGAGGGAATCCTGTGTCTCTGGCCCAAAGAGCTTCGTAAATTAATGGACATCAAGATATTTGTGGATTGCGAAGCAGATGTGAGGTTGTCTAGGGTGATCCAGCGCGACCTGATCGAACGTGGCCGTGATGTGCATACCATCCTGAAAAGGTATGAGGATACGGTGCGTCCAAGCCATTTGCAGTTCATCGAGCCAACCAAGCGATATGCGGACATCATTGTTCCGGAAGGGGGCAACAACCATGTGGCCATCAACATCATCACCCAGTATATCGAAAAACATTTGAATGACCATGCTTAATTAATTGGGAATATCAACTGAGTCATGTGCATTGATCAGGCATAGCTTCTATTTTCCACTTCAATTTTTGTGCCATGTTAGACAGAGTACAACCCGAACATGTTCTTTTCCTCGATATCGAAACGGTACCGCAGGTTGAAAAGTTGGAAGAGTTCTCAGAGAAAATGCAAAAACTCTGGATCAAAAAAGCCGACGTAATGGCAAAAGATGGAGAGACTGCTGAAAAACTCTTTGAAAGGGCCGGGATTTATGCTGAATTTGGCAAGATTGTCTGCATCTCATGCGGAACCATTTACCGGAAAGGAAATCAAAGAATCTACCGGGTAAAATCATTTTTCGGGACAGATGAGATTAGTTTACTGAAAGATTTTCTGGCGATGCTCGAAAAATTCATGGCCAATCCTGTTCACCGTCTTTGTGCCCACAACGGTCAGGAGTTCGATTTTCCCTATATAGCCAGAAGAGTGTTGATCAATGGATTAAAACTGCCCTCCATTCTCGATATTGCCGGCGCCAAACCCTGGGAAGTCAGGGATTATTTGCTGGATACGATGCAACTTTGGAAGTTTGGTGACTATAAACACTATACCTCCCTCGACCTGTTGTGTACCATTTTTGACGTCCCAACTCCAAAGGATGACATCGATGGGAGTCAGGTAGCCGGTGTCTACTACCGTGAAGGTGACCTTGAAAGAATTGCCCGTTATTGTGAGAAAGATACCCTGGCAGTCGCACAGATTCTGCTCAAATTGAAAGGAGAACCGCTCATCGATCCCGATAATTTTGAAATTGTGTCATAGAAGCGTGGTATTTAATTGTCTGGTTTATTATTAGATAATGATAAGTGGGTCGCGCAAAGCTCACAAAGTTTCGCAAAAAGAATGCCTTTTTTCCCTTGCGTAACTTTGCGAGCTCTGCGCGACTTTTTTTTGTTCTCTCCGCTTTCAG
>JBAXUL010000190.1:0-5266 GCA_037129695.1 Prolixibacteraceae bacterium | reverse complement strand
CCAAGGAAATGGCCGTAATCCTGCCTGAACGATCCATTGCTTAAATAGCTAAAATCAGCATTTTGCAAAAAATCATTGATATTGTGCATAACGATGATTACATCAGGCTTATGCTGCCTCAGATTTGTTTCAAAATTGATCAATGTGTGTAAAGTGGTATACCAGGGTATTCCGAAATTGAAAACAAATATTGAATCTGAATGATAGAATTGTCGGAGTTCTTTCTCAAGACTCTCCGGCCATCCTACATTTTTACTGTTCTTCCAAGCTGTTGTTGAACCACCCAGACAAAATATTCTGATCGCTTTTTTGCCTGAAGCCTTATTGAGGTCGGCAGTAGTTGGTGGCAATATTTGTAGATACGGGTGATACTGGTCCTTGATGTACCCACTGCGGGTCTTTGATTTATTGACATAAATCAAGGAGGCAGCAACGAGAAACAAGATCAAAAAGGTACCAAGAAGTGTTGCAATATTTTGCGAAAGCTTTCTATCCTTTGTAAAAACCATTAATAAGATGATACAATACAACAGGGGAATAATTATCCTCGGAAGCCACAATACAATTCTGTATTTGTACCAGGTATCCCAACTTTCCATGGCCGGATTGGGAAGGAAAAATCCGACCCACAAATAGAGCAGAATAATTCCGGTCAGAACGACAAACGTCCAGGTTATTGTTTTCTTCATGTGAATGACCAATTTAGATTATCAATGGATTAACGAAGAATATCTTAATTATATAACTGATTACCATGGCTTTGTCAGATCATCCTTTACGAATTGATGTTGCCTGATCACCCATGTTGAATTCTTGCCTTCTTTGCTGAGATCCGGGCCATTCTTTCTGAATATTTTGGAAAGTACTGAAATCGGAAAAAGAAAGATAAAGAATACCAGTGTAAGAATTATTTTAGGAACAATCAGCCCTAAAATATCGGCGATTTTATACCATAACCATGCAATCCAGGATGCCGGCTTTTCTAAAAAGACACCAATCAATCCAATTAATATGGCAGCAATAAGCAGCGAATTCTGCTCATAAAACACATGAAGAATCAACAAGCCGGTCACTATGACGAGGCAGGTTTCGAGGTTCTTTAAGCGATCCATAATCGTTGATTAAAATATGGTATAAATAAAAGGAGACAAGGCGCTTCCTCCGCCAAGAACTACAAGCAACCCGACAAGAAGCAGAATTACTATCACGGGAAGCAACCACCACTTTTTCCTTTCTTTCAGGAAATCCCAAAGATCTTTGATAAATTCCATCTTTTTCAGTTTTAAATCGTTTCAGAAATAGTTTAATCCAATACAAAATCAACTTGCCAGTTATCATTCTTATCCCACTCAGGTTGCTCTTTCTTGTCGAAAATGAAATTATTCATGACCAGAAAGTCCATTTCAGTTCTCATAAAACATTTATAGGCATCCTGAGGCGTGCATACAATCGGCTCTCCACGCACATTAAAACTGGTATTCACGATGACTCCATAGGATGATTTTTCCTTGAATTTGTTGATGAGCGTCCAGTATCTCAAGTTGGTCTCCTTGCTGACAGACTGTATACGTGCTGAAAAATCAATGTGAGTGATCGCCGGTACTTCCGACCTGTTGATGTACAACCTCTCCCGCAAAGGCAGATCATAATAGTTGTCAGGTATTTCATTCCTTATATCGTCTCTGACATCAGCCACCAGAAGCATGTATGGAGAAGGGGTTTCGATATCAAAATATTTTGAATGATCTTCCTCAAGCACAGTAGGAGCAAAAGGCCGGAAACTTTCCCTGTACTTGATTTTGAGATTCAATTTCTTCTGCATCTCCGTATTGCGTGCATCACCCAAAATACTTCGGTTGCCCAGGGCCCGTGGTCCGAATTCCATCCTGCCCTGAAACCATCCGACGACCTTCCCCTTATCCAGTAAATCAGCAACTTCAGTGGCCAGATCCTCATAATTATGGGTGAATTGATAGATGGCCTTAAATTTCCTTGCAGTTTTCTCAATTTCCTTATTGTCATATTCAGGTCCGAAATAGGCACCCTGCATGGAACAAAGGAGATCACCCGCTTTGCGAGGCTGATTAAAATACAGATAATAAGCAGCTTGTGCGGCACCCAGAGAACAACCCGCATCACCGGAGGCTGGTTGGATAAACAATTTCTCGAAAATTTTTTCCTTCAATAATTTTCCGTTGGCCACACAGTTCAGGGCAACGCCACCTGCCAGACAGAGGTTTTTGGAACCAGTCAATCTTTTGGCTTCATGGGCCATTTTTAATACAATTTCTTCGGTTACCAACTGAATAGCCAGGGCAAGATCACATTGTTCCTGTGTAAAATCCTGCTCAGGCTTTCTTCTTGAAATGCTGAAAAGCCTGTTCCATTTTTTTTCATTGATCATGGTCAATCCTGTGGCATAATCAAAATATTTTTGGTTCATCCGTATCGAACCATCCTCAAAAATAGTAACCAGCTCTGACCTGATCAAACTGACATATTTCTGAACTCTTTCCGAACCGGGAATACCATAAGGTGCCAGACCCATCAACTTATATTCTCCAGAATTAACCCTGAATCCAAGATAATAAGTAAAGGACGAATAAAGCAAACCCAAGGAATCAGGGAAGTGCAATTCCTTCAGCATAACTATTTGATTGCCATTTCCATAACAGATCGAAGCGGTCGTCCATTCTCCAACGCCATCGATGGTGATGATTGCAGCCTCTTCAAACGGAGAGGGATAAAAAGCACTTGCCGCATGAGATAAGTGGTGTTCGGGAAAAAGAAGTTTCAACTTTCCCGCATCATATGGCTGAATCTTTTGCAGTTCATCACGAATCAGCTTCTTTAAGAAAAGCTTTTCCTTCAGCCAGACCGGGATAGCTGTGATAAAGGAAGAGAGTCCTCTCGGAGCAGACCGGTAATAAGTTTCAAGTAATCTTTCGAATTTAAGTAAGGGCTTGTCATAAAAAACTACCGCATCCAAATCATCTATCTCAAAACCGGAGAATTCAAGACAGTAGGAACATGCATGAAATGGAAAAGACTGGTCATGTTTCTTTCTGGTAAATCTTTCCTCCTGAGCTGCAGCCAAAATTTTTCCGTCTTCAATGATCGCTGCCGCTGAATCATGATAGAATGCCGAAATCCCTAATATTTTCATCCGTAAAAATTATTAGTAACAGGTTAAACATCCGATTGCACATATGAAACTCTCAAATATATTTACAACATCTTTTGTGGGTCTGGCTTATGCTTGCCTCATGAGTCGATAATTAATCAAATAAATAATTGATGTCTGACGTTCAGATATTAGTTCAGAAGCTATTCGCCAACATCAGGCATATACTTTTGAGCTTCTCCTTGAAATTCAGTTTCGTAAGGGATAAAAACCAACCATCATTCAAAATTCATGGTCCATTTTTATCAAATACACACTACTCCTGTTCGAGCTACTCAAATAAGATATTCCTTTCCCTTAAGCAAAACTTTGCCTTCAGTTTTATAAAGCAGAATTAAGTTGGATAAATTTTCATTGCAGGACTAAATGATCAGGTTTCGGCTTATATATCATTGACTTCATCCGTACGGAAACAATATCGACTTGTACAAATTTGACATAACCTACCGATCATCTTTTCAAATTCCATCTTGCAATTCTCCGTTTCAGGCAGGTTAGGCAATTCTCGAAATATCAGAGTGCATTGCTGTATATTCCTCATTTATAAAATGACTGTTACACGTAAAGGCACTTTCCTGAATAATTACAATAGATTCAATAGAATCAGATACGGAAATTGATATTCAAGGCTGTATAAAAATAAAAAATAAAAATTGAATTATCAAAATATTTCAATGCTAAATTCAATCGTATCTCCGATGTCATTGAATACCAAATTAAGACAGCTCTGAAGATTGTTCCAATGTATCATATCAGAACAGCTTGCTCCAAGTTGAAAACGGTATTGCAACTACCCTTGATGCCCGACATTGTTGGCTAATCTGTTGCATTTGTGGTTGATTTCCTTACATTGATTCAGGCAAAAAAGGAAGTTAGACTGACTCCTTGTCTTACATTTCAAAAAAATTCAACAAATTATCTTGCAATCAAAAGTCCTGAAGTACCATCCCACCAGAATACCAAGGTAATTCGGAACTTATTGCCAGCGTTCTTTAATTTATCATAAAGTGAGAAATAAGCAGATACCATTTCAAACATTTTATTTTCGCAAAGCATGTGCCATCATCACGGTTCAAATTCTGAATTGATGCGCATCTCTTTTCCCCTATTCCATCTTATTTCAGCGTCCTATTCCTTTTTGAGGATACTCGAAAATGCCCCTCTTGCTCATTTTCGCGTAACAGATCGAGTAGTTCAAACCAATTCTACCGACAATTTATTTTTTATCTCAATTTTTAATTCTCTCTGGATTAGGTTTTTGCTTGTTTGTTGGGATCACTATGTGAATTGAACACATTTTATGGCACATTCTTTGAGTTTTAACGCCTGATCGGAGTTGATGTTCAAATTGCAAAACCAAAATCTATCCAATTGAAGATGAAAATTCAATGGCCGAAAAAATAAATTACCCGATCAATCAACATCACTGGCCAGGTTGTCATTTCAAGGAAGAAAGCTGATATTACCGTGAAGGGCGGTTTCAAATGACCCAGGGCAAAGAGGAGAACAAGATAGAAATTTTTGATAAGCATCAGAATAACAGAGCTGTTAACCGGCTGACTCCGTTTGAATCAGGAAATAAAGACACTCAAGACCGAAACTGTTTTGAAAAAACTGGAAATACAACAAAAAATATTAGCCGTAGTCAGGAAAATTTCAATCCCGACTACGCGCTACTCAATTGTAGATATCGAACTGAAAAATATATAAGCATACAAACCTATCGCCTTTTTACATCTCACAAACCAACAGCATGACAACCACCAACTCTGATCAAAAATTCTCCGAGAAACAAATGTCGGGATTGAAATCCAATTCTTTGCAGAATTATAACGGAATACGCAAAAACACAGTTCCGGATTTTCAGTCGGGAGATGAAACAGGAATTCTGGCTTCAAAAAATTTAACAAGATGGATTCATTGGTTGGGTGTTTTTATTTTATCGCTTTTTACGGCACTTGGCATTCAGGCACAAACTACTACGAGTACCTTTAATTACACAGGTGCCGTTCAGAGTTTTACGGTTCCTGCTGGCAGAACCACCGTTACCATTGATGCTTATGGTGCTCAGGGTGGAACTCC
>JBAXUL010000019.1:0-48250 GCA_037129695.1 Prolixibacteraceae bacterium | reverse complement strand
ATAACCGTCAAACCTACAAACGCCCTGGCTTGTCCCGATCCACATCCATCCTTTTTTATCCTGTAAAACACAATGAATCTGACTATTAGACAAGCCATGCTCTTGGGAATAGAAATCAAAACGGAGGTTATTAACAACATCAACTGCTACAGACTTTTGTGGAGACAGAAAGGTCCAGGTCAGCATGAACAGCATGAAAGCTATCTTGAATAGCTTCCTGTCCGGTAAGAGCCTGACCCAAATCATTGACATGGTTGCAATTGTTCTCATTTGAAAATAGATGCAAAAGGCACTAAAATACAATTTTTTAGCTATTACTTGCTGAAATTGACAGCAGACGCTAAATGAAAACTGACGCAATGAACCGGGTCATTCCGTCAGCCTGTTTCAATGAAGGATGATTGATCCAAATAAATCAACTGAACTCGATTTATTTGAATTTACCCGTATTTTTCAGCAGATATTGGGTCAGATTTTCGGCAGCTTTAAGATTTTCAAAATCCGCTGGCAGATAGGTGTGATCAATGTATTCGTTGTAGATCCATGGATCACCTAAAGCCACTACCAGACCTTTTCCCACTCTGCTTTCCGCCATGAAAACAATGCCATTTTCAGTCAGGATGGCTTTGGCAGGATCTTTCAGTGTGAACGAGGAAATCTCTTTCATGTATACTTTTGAAACCCCATTAAAAATAGGATGATCCTGAAATTTGGTAAAGGCACCCATGTCCCATTTTCTATTGAGCACAGGATGAAGGCTGACATGGTCAAAATGAATTCCAAATTCTTCCGCCAGCATGTTTAAATGAGTAAACTCGCAATTCGGTGCATCATTGGCGAGAATCATCAATACGCCACCTTTTTTGACCCATTTCTTAATGGCCTTGATGTCGGCCGGCAGAATGTAATTGGGGGACTTTGATTCTGTTGTGGTATCAGGATCTGCAATAATATAGACATCCAATTTGGCCAGATTTTTTGCATCAGCAGCTTGTTCGATGGTGGTCAGTAAAGCACCATGCTTTTTAAACAGCTCACCCCATTGAGAATACCCGCTGTTTTCGGTATCTGTCCACAAATAATGAAATGGTTGTCCGGTTTTGGCATTGGTTTCACGGTTGTACCAGTTGTCGATGCCGACAACCTGCGCATTTGAAGTAAATGGAGCAACATAAAGTATCAGAAATAGTGCGATAGCAAGGTTTCTAATGTTGAACAGTAGATTTCCAGAATTTTTCATAGGAATTTTTAAAATCGAATTTTTAAAATGTTTTCAGCAGATAAGGCAACAAGCAAAATTAGCGGTTATATTGGAACTTTGAACGTTAGTGAGCCAAATTATTCCAAATCTTAACAACCGTTGCAAAAAATTACCAACGGAATAGCAGTGACCTATTGAGTCCCTTTCGCTTCTCTTTTAAACTTGCTGATATATTCCGAAGGAGTCTGACCAATTTGTTTTTTAAAACAGGTGGAGAAATAGGAATGGGAATTGAATCCAACCATGAAGCAAATATCGTCAATATTTGTTTCATGGTTTTCGATGAGTCTGATAGACATATTGATTCGCACAAACTTAATAAACTCTGTGGCAGACTGGTTGGTGAGTGCCCTCAATTTTCGGTGAAGCGAACTCCTGCTTAGATTAAGTTCAGATGCCAGAATATCAACCGAAAAATTCGGATCCAGAATATGGCGCTCTATGATTTCTGAAGCTTTATCCAGCAATTCACGTTCAGGTTTAAATTTTTGCATCTCCTCTTGCCATTCCCCATTCGCTTTTGTAAATTTTTCACGAAGGAGGGCCCTGGAATCCAGTAAATTCTTGATTCTCAGAAGCAGAATCCGGTCATCGAATGGTTTGACTACATAGTCATCTGCACCGGTCTCAAATCCTTCCATCTGGCTTTCGACTGAGGAAAGGGCTGTCAGCATAAGAACAGGAATATGACTGGTGTTCAAATCTGCTTTCAGAATGCGACAAAACTCATTTCCGTTCATACCGGGCATCATGACGTCTGTCAGAACCAGCTCGGGTCCGAATTCCCTGACCATTTCCAAACCTTCGGAGCCATCATTTGCAGTGATTACATGATAGTGCTCAGACAAAATTTTACAGAGGAACTTTTGCATCTCTTTATTGTCTTCCACTACCAGAATTTGAGCCAATTCTTCAGTATTCGACTGGTGTATGGGATGATGAATTGCCGGATCTTCTTGTTTTTCGAAAGGTACAGTTTGTGAAATGGTATCGCTGACTGCTTTTCCGATTTCTGTTGGAGTAACCGGAAGCCGAACGTAGAAGGTCGTTCCCATTTCAGGTCCGGTAAATACCTCGATTTGACCATGATGCAGCAGGATATACTCAGCGCAAAGATGCAGGCCAATCCCTGTTCCGGAAATCTGACCCGGCGCCTGATAAAAACGGTCAAAAATATTTTCCAGTACGGAAGGATCAATTCCAAAACCCTCATTTTTTACGATGATGGTCACAAATTTTCCGGGTATTGCCTGGCCAATGGAATGATGATACGGTTCCGGCTGAGACTCCGGTTTCCATTCCCAATTTTTTATTGAAAACAGAATGTCACCATCAGGCTTGGTATACTTCATCGCATTGGAAAGCAGATTGAAAATCAATTTATCAATCTTATCCGGTTCAATTGAAATAAAAAGGGATGAAAAATCTGCCTCGAAAGTGAATTGATAGCTTCGGTCATTTTCCTGCACGGAAAAACATTGAAATATCTCCCTGCACAGTACCATCAAATCAAAGGATTGCGGCTGAAAGTCGACCTTTCCCAATTCGATTTTCCGAATATCCAGGAGTTGGTTGACCAACCTCAAAAGCCGGTTGGCATTGTTCTCGATCAGCGCGACCTGCTCAAGCGGATCTTCGAGTCCTGAAATTTTCCTCTTCAAGAGCGCAAGCGGAGAGAGAATGAGCGTCAAAGGTGTTCTGAATTCATGGGAAATGTTGGTAAAAAACTGATGCTTCAATTGGTGAAGTTTTTCCTCGTTCTCGCGTTGATTCCTCTCCTGAAGTATTGAATTCCTGAGACGGTTTCTGATTCTAAGTTCCCGTTGTAAAACGTAAATGACAACCATGATTACCATGATATATAAGGCAAAAGCATACGCTGAGCTCCAGAAAGGCCGGTGAATGGAAATAGAAAGTCTCGTTGGCGTATCACTCCATTTCCCATCGTTATTGGCTGCCATCACCTCAAAGACATAGTTGCCGGGAGGAATCTTGGTATAAATGGCTTTGTTATCTTTTCTGATCTCGATCCAGTCGGGACTGTAACCTTTCAGCCGGTATTTAAACCTGTTTTTCTGAGGCAACAGAAAGTTATTCGCCACGAATTCAACCCGTATAGAATTCTGGTTGTAGGCCAAATCAAGATGACTTAGGGTCAAAAGGGATTGTTTGATCAAATCGGGATCGCTCTCATGAGTGACTTTTTGATTATTAACTTCCAGACCTACAATAAATGTTTTGGGCGCGATTGGATTCTCCTTCATCTTTTTGGGATCAAAACGCGTAAATCCGTTGGAACCCCCGAAATAGATTTCTCCGTTTTTTGAGATAAATGCAGAGCCCGGATTAAACTGATTTCCCTGCAGACCATCCGAATAATCGAAATTTCGAAAACTTTTTGTGATGGGAGAATAGGCTGATATTCCGTTCTCTGTACTCATCCAGATCACATCTGTATCATCCTGTAGAATTCCATAAACATCATCGCCGGGCAGTCCATCCTTTTTGGAAAGTTGTGAAAATGAATCGGTTGCCGGATCATAAATATTGACACCGCCACCGGCTGTTCCAATCCAAATATGTTGCTTGGAATCCTCCATCAGCGAGTAGATCACATTGCTGCTGATTCGATTTTTCTGGTCCGGGTTATAAAAATACCTGATAAATTTATCGGAATCCCTGTTTTTTTTATTGAGACCGTTGATAGTACCTATCCATAGATTGCCTTTCGAATCCATCAAAAGCGATCTGACATTCTTGTTAGAAAGTGATTCAGGATCAGAATTTCTAGGCGCATAATTTTTGATTTGACGATTCTGCAAATTATAGCCATACAGGCCAGCTGAAGAGCCAAACCACATACACTCACTGTTGGAGGTAATGTCAAAGAATTGTTCAGTAAAATCATCGATTAGATCAAAATGAACATATTCTTTTGAACCAAGTTTTTGATAATAAATCCCCGAAGCATAAGTGCCGATCCAAAGGGTTCCATCTCTGTCGGTATATAAAGACTTAATGCTAAAGACAGGTCCTTTTGATCCCTTGATCTGAGTTGGGGAGGACTTATGGGTTTTATGATCCAGATAATTCAAATGTCCTTCCTCCGTTGAGGCAATAACGCTTCCATCTGAAGTCTCTTCAAAATCACTCACAACATTATCGCTCAACGAATTACCAAATGATTCTCTTCTGAAATGCTCGAAACTATTGGCCCATTCATTGATATAACTTAATCCCCCCGACCAGGTACCAATCCAAATACCATTACCGGAATCCCTGTAAATCTGGTATATGCTGCTGTTCTGTAATCCGGGAAAATACTCCTTCTCTATTAACTCATTCCCTCCGGGTTTGATTCGCACCAACCCTTTAAAAGTTCCGATCCATATTTCATCCTTATTTTTAAAAATAGACCTCACATTTGAACTGGGTATCCAGTTGCGTCCCGTCAGATCGTCTCCGAAATGTTCAGACAAAATACCCTTTCTGTCAAATCTATCGGCTCCTCCCCAGTAATATCCGGCCCATATATGATCGCCGTCCGGCAAAATGGCATACACATTTTGAGTTCTTTCCCTGACAAAAAAAGAAATTTCCCGGTAGGGAGGATCACAATAATAGATACCACCATTAATCCCTCCCAACCAGATACGGCCATCGTCCTTGCTTTTTACCGCCAGCCTGATCACATCCTTCGTCTTGTTTTCGGGCAATGGCAAATAGGACACAAGGTTTTTCCTGAAATCTATTGAAGCAAATCCATAGTCATCAACCATCCAATAACAGCTATCTGCTGTCTGGAGTATTTGTAAAACATTGATTCCTTTGGGTTTGCCATTAATGTCATGAAAAGTATATCTTTTGAAGTTTTCCTTTTTATCATCATAAAGCACTACTCCCTTGTTGGTTCCTATCCAAAGATCCTTCTTCAGATCAAGGAAAAGAGACCTTACATTGTTTCCGGGAATGGAGGTTTTGTTACCCGGAACATTGATATATTTTACTGTTTCAACACCATTGTAACGGTAAACACCATTGCTGGAGCCAAACCAGATGAATCCAAATTTATCTTCACTGATGGAACTGATTGCATCAAACGAAAATCCTCCTTCCGGCGAAATTTTGGTTATCTTAAAATCATCGGCAAAAATTTTGTAAGGCTTGAACATCCCTATTGACAGAAATAGGATTGCTATCGGTATGATTTTTTTGGAAAGGTATAAGTCTGCCATTTTCTACAATTTTTCTGCCGGCTAAGTTAATCATTCGGCCATTTTATTTTAAAACAAAAAAACATTCTTTAACAAATGTCCCAAAACCGAGACATTTGTTAAATTCTGACACATATCAGAAAGAAAATGACACAATATTAGTTGAGCTACTTCCTAAGTTCTTCCTAATTTCGACATAACCAAAGTAACTCTGGGAGCCAAAACCACCTGGATTAATGAAAAAAATAACAAAGCGTATGAAGAAGATATTTGCAACATCAATTCTGCTGATGCTGTTTTCTGCGTGTTTCTCAGGAATCAGCGATGAGAACCCTCCAGTAACATTAATAAAGAGTCAGCTTAAACTCTTATCATCCAACCTTAAAGACAGCATTGCAAAAATGCCTGCCGGCAACAAAGTACTTGAAACTGTCAGGAGTTTGAACCCTAACGGGACATTGAAACTAATTCCCTCCAAAGATTGGTGCAGTGGCTTTTTCCCCGGGACTTTGTGGCTTGCCGCAAATTTAACGAACGACCAGGAACTGCAGCATTTGGCTGCAGAGTTTACCATTCCGCTTGAACCCGAAAAATTCAATGGAAAAACCCACGATATGGGTTTTAAGATGATGAGCAGTTTTGGTCAGGGTTATCGTTTGACCAAAGATTCGGTCTATCGGAATATCCTGATTCAATCTGCCAAAACACTGACTAAGCGCTTCAATGAAAATGCAGGTGTCTTGCGCTCCTGGGATCACAGTCAAGACAAATGGGCATTTCCTGTAATCATTGATAATATGATGAACCTGGAACTGCTATTCTGGGCGTCCAGGCAAACGGGCGATCCGCAGTACTACAATATTGCAGTCAAACATGCTGAAACCACCCTTGCTAACCATTTTCGTGCAGACAACAGCTCTTATCACGTGGTCGATTACGACAGCATAACAGGTAAGGTGATTAAAAAGACAACCCATCAGGGATATTCAGACGCATCGGCATGGGCCCGGGGGCAAGCCTGGGGATTGTATGGCTATACCATGTGTTACCGCGAAACCGGTATCGTGAGTTTTCTGTATCAGGCAGAAAAAATTGCCGCATTTATCCTGAACCACCCCAATCTCCCTGCCGACAAAATACCCTATTGGGATTTTGATGTACCCAAGTCTCCCCAACCTCCGAGAGATGTCTCCGCGGCAACTGTCATTGCATCTGCCCTTTACGAATTAGCCGGATTTGTACCATCCAAAAAAGAGTATTATATCCAGGTTGCAAATACTATTTTGACGAACCTTCAAAGAGATTATTTATCCAAACCGGGCAGCAACAAAGGATTCCTGCTGGACCATTCCACCGGATCATTTCCACAAAATACAGAAGTAGATGTACCTATCATCTATGCTGATTATTACTATTTAGAGGCACTTTCCAGACAGAAAAACCTGCAAAAATAGATAAGCAACCACAAAATATCGATAATATACAAACTTAAACTAAAGATAATTAACAACTTATGGGTGATTAGATGATTAAGGAGCGAACAACTTGTATTGTGTTTAACCAAATGTACACGACCGAATGTATAACGAAAATCAATTAAATGGATAAGTATGAAAAATGATGCTACGCAAAAATTTTTCCTAAAGAATCATTATCGGTTCTTGGCAGCTTTTTTTATAGTTGGGATACTCGTATTCTCCCAGCTAAGTGCTTTTGCACAGAAAAGGACTATTTCAGGTACGATTATCGGGGACGACAAAGCTTCTATCCCCGGAGCCTCCGTTGTTGTAAAAGGAACAACAATCGGAACAGTAACCAACTTTGACGGAAAATTCACATTGGAGATTCCAGTCAGTGCAAAAACCCTTGTTGTTACTTTTGTTGGTCTTGCCCCACAAGAAATTACTGTCGGGAACGGCAATGTTTACAATGTAATTCTATCTGAGAACAAGGTAAAAATCGATGAAGTCGTCGTAATTGGATACGGAGCTCAAAAGAAAGAAACAGTGGTTGGGTCTGTAGCCCAGGTATCCAATGAAAAACTGAAGCGAACAGGAAGTGTGAGTGACCTCAGGCAGGCGTTGGAAGGACAGGTTCCGGGTTTGGTTGCATTGACAACATCAGGCGAACCGGGTGGGATTCTTTCCGGCGAAAGCGCTACTAATATCTTTATTCGCGGACAAAATACCTGGAATGGCGGTCAGCCACTGGTATTGGTCGACGGGGTTGAGCGAAGCATGAACAACATCGATGTCAACGAAGTAGCAAGTCTTTCTGTCTTGAAAGATGCTTCGGCGACCGCTGTATTTGGAGTAAAAGGGGCCAATGGAGTTATTTTGGTTACGACCAAACGTGGAACAGAAGGCAAGACAACCCTGAATTTCAATTACAATACCACCGCATCCATGCTTTCGAGACAGCCTTCCAAACTGGATTCTTACGCGGCCATGATGGCCAAAAATGAAATCATTGAGCGGGAAGGTGTACTTAACCAACCATCCTGGGGTGCATATGTCCCCTATGAAATTGTACAGCGGTACAGATTGCCGCAAACGGCCGAATATGCACAAATCTATCCAAACGTCGACTGGGAAAAAGAGATGTTTAAACCAATGGGTTTTGCACACAGAATGACCCTGAATGCGCAGGGCGGAAGCAAGGCAATTCAATATTTCGGTTCTCTGGCCTATCTTCACGAAGGTGATATGTTCGCCGATTATAACAACAACAAGGGTTATGATCCAAACTACAACTTCGACCGATTCAACTTCAGAAGCAACATCGACATCAAACTGACCAAAACGACCAAGATAAAATTGAATTTATCGGGATACTACAGTCAGAAGAATACCAATTACAACAACGAAGGCAGCACCAGCAGGGCTGACGCATGGATGTGGAGCGCTACTTACAAATTGGCTCCAAACCTGTTTTTGCCCATGTACGAAGATGGAAGATGGGGGGCCAACCAGGAAGGTGGTAACAACACAGTTAATCCTTTGGCTGTTGTTTACAATCTTGGGATCAGACAGACGCGAACCACTCAGCTCAATTCCGATTTCACCCTTGAACAGGATCTCGGTTTTATCACGAAGGGACTGACTGCCAAAGCATCCCTCTTCTATGACAACAGTATCAGGTCCGAAGGTGGTATCTATGACGTCAATAACCATGGCCGGGCAGGAGAACCCGCCACCAACATCCTGTACAAACAGATTTATCCGATGAAGTACACGGGTCCGACGCAAAATCCGGCTGAATATACGGCACTATTGCCTGTCAGCGATGAGGAGTACGGATGGGTACTTCGCCCCTGGACCGTTCGTGACGAAGTCATCGCAGACGGGGCCAACTGGACCTCCGGAATACCAGTCGACCGACGCCTGATGTACCAGGCTCAGGTTAATTATGCCCGGAAGTTTGAGAAGCACAGTGTTACCGGGATGGGCATTTTCAAAAGAGAAGAGTACGCCTCCGGCAGTATGTTCAAAAACTATCGTGAAGACTGGATTTTCCGTGCCACCTACGATTACGACGCGAAATATCTATTTGAAATGAACGGTGCCTACAACGGATCCGAACAGTTTGGTCCAGGGTACCGTTTCGCTTTCTTCCCATCTGTCGCCTTTGGATGGAACGTTTCCAATGAGAAATTTTTTAAGGCAAAATGGGTCGACAAATTAAAGTTGAAATTCAGTATGGGGAAAGTTGGGGACGACAAAGTTAGCGGCAGCCGCTGGTTATATGCCTCACAATATGCAACCTCTGGTAAAGCCGGCTTGAATGAAATCACCAACGCGTTGAGCCCCTATACCATGTACAGGGAATCTGTGGTTGGAAATCCGGATATTCAATGGGAGACCGCGGTTAAAAACAACGCCGGTTTGGAATTATCAATTTTAAAGAATTTGATTACCCTGAATTTTGATTACTACACCGAAGACCGTACAGGAATATTATTGGCAGGAAGCCAGCGGAACATACCCGCATTTTTCGGTGCCACGCCTCCAAGTGCCAATCTGGGACAAGTTAAATCAAAAGGCTATGAAATTGAGCTTGGATTAAATAAGAAATTGACCAAAGACATTAGTCTTTGGGGCAATCTTTCCATATCCCACAATGAGAATACAATTATCAGCAGAGATGATCCAGCTCTTCAGTACGAATACTTAAAACAGGCAGGTTTTCCGATCGGACAGCAAAAGAGGTTGTTGAAAACAAAATTCTACAACAACTGGGATGAAATTTATGCCAGTATTCCAACTGAAACCGCGGATTTACAAAAACTCCCGGGCTATTATGACCTGATTGACTTCAATGCAGATGGGATCATCAAGAGCAGCGATGATACACCACCGGTAGGTTATTCAGAGATTCCGCAAAACACTGCAAGTTTTACGCTGGGAAGCAACTACAAAGGGTTGTCTTTCATGATTCAGTTTTATGGCGTTAGCAATGCAAACCGTTACATCGGTTTTGACAATTATGCCAACGATACGGATATTCTATTTGCACACGTAGCTGATTACTGGTCCAAAGACAACCAGAATGCATCCTCATTTCTGCCAAGATGGAAAACCCAGGCAGAGAATGTTGGAGACTATTACCTGTACGATGCCTCCTACCTCCGACTCAAAACTGTTGAAATCGCCTATACTTTTAATGACCTTGCATGGGTGAAAAAAGCAGGGTTCTCCAACTTAAGGCTTTCCCTGAACGGGAACAATCTTTACTTCTGGTCGGCATTGCCCGATGACAGGGAACTTACCTACACGGGTGGTAGCGCAACTGAAGGAGCCTATCCTACTGTCAAGAAGATCATGTTAGGACTTGAATTAACTTTCTAAGCTGTAAGAAAATGAAAAAGACAAAATTTTATATCAACTCCATAATCATTTTCCTGATTTTAATACTTGGTTCATCCTCTTGCGAAAAATACCTCGACAAGGCTCCCGAAGCCAGTATTACGGATAAAGACGTATTTGGAAACTTCACCAGCTTTCAGGGATTTATGGAAGAAGAGTACAACTGTATCATAGACCCTGACAAAGCAGGGGCCTGGAACAAATATCTGTTTGCTGATGAAACCCTTAACAACTATATCTACAATTTTGATCTGGGAAATTACTGGGGCAACGAAACCTACTTTTTTGGCGTAACACCTACTACCACCACTTTGTCCAGCAATACGGCAAGAGACAGGAGGATATGGGAATATGCATGGTACGGAATCCGAAAAGCCAACATCGCATTGGCAAAAATTGAGGAGCCCGGATTGTTTGAAGGAACCCCTGAGGAGAAAAACCACATCAAAGGGCAGGCTCTCTTCTTCAGAGGCTGGTTCTATTTTGAAATTTGCCGTTACTGGGGTGGAATGCCTTATATTACAAAGGTAATTGACCCAACTGAAGATATGTTTGCGGCCGAATACAACAGGCTAACTTTCCAGGAGACCGCCAAAAAGATGGCTGCAGATTTTAGGGCTGCTGCGGATATTCTGCCAAATCATTGGGATTTGTCAGCTCCCGGACAGAAAACACTCCTGAATAACCGTGACAGAATCAACAAATTTCACGCATTGGGATATCTTGGAAAAGCATTGCTTTATGCTGCAAGTCCGATGATCAACGAAGAGGCCAAGGGTGGCAATACCTACAATGCCGCACTGGCTACACAAGCAGCACAGGCTTTTGGAGAACTGCTCAAATTGGCCGATCAGACCGGTATCTATAAATTGCAAACCTGGTCAACCTGGACCGATAATTTCCTCAAATTGAACAACCTGCGCCCTGGTGGAACTGAAGTAATTATGACACCAACCATCTACGACAGAACCCGCGTAAGGAACTCAACCATCGGTGCTATTTGTCCATCCTCCATGGGATTGAACAGCGGCACAAATGCAGATGTACCCACGCATAATTTCACAAAAAATTATGCGATGGCCAATGGTTTACCCATTACAGATCCTGCATCAGGTTATAACCCAAATGATCCATGGACCGGTCGTGAGCCGCGCTTCTACAAGGATATCGCCATCGACGGCGAAAAATGGTGGTCAACCGCCGGTGCAGACCAATTTGCAGAATTGTACAATGGCGGACGTCATCGTTCTCAAATAAATCCTCCAAGCGTCACAGGTTACTATCAAAAGAAATTCAGCGGATTGAGTCCAACTTTCTCGTTGACAGTGGCAGGATCGCTGATGGAGTTTGTTCCTTACCTACGACTTGCAGATATCTACCTTATGTACTCTGAAGCCGTTATCTTCGGCACAGGTGGCACACCGCAGAGCACTTCAGGCAACTATACCCTGACAGCTGAACAGGCTTTAAACGTCGTAAGAAACCGCGCTCAATTGCCAAACATCAATGCCAAATTCACTTCAAACTCGGCTGCTTTCTTTGAGGAAATCGTACGTGAGCGGGCTGTAGAGCTCTCTTTCGAAGGATCACGCTTCTGTGATTTACGCCGTTGGAACAGGAATGGTGACGCCAGATATCTGGACAAAACAGCGATCGATTTCACCAGGGGTAGCAATGGGAAACCCATCAACCTGATTGAAAGACTGGTCGTTCGGAGAACTGCAGAAAAGAAGCACAACTGGCTGCCAATTCAGGTGAAATACACCAAGCAATATGCCGGTTTCCCTCAAAATCCGGGATGGTAAGGTTAAAAATAAATTAAAAAACTTTAACAAATGAAGAAAAAATACTCTATCATATTGGCTTTTCTAAGTTTGGCGATATTATTTATACCAAATAATACCCGCGCCCAGGATGAGAAGACAATCGTTGTTAAGTCTGTTGTTAATGACAAAGCTGGCAACCCTGTCGCCAATGCGGAAATTTTCAGCGGCAATTCCTATACAAAAACGGATGCCAACGGAAAATTCTCAATTACTGTGGAACCGGGGTCCAAGCTGATCATCGAGGCACAAGCTTTTGATATCGTCACTTATACAATTGACGAAATTAAGAACAGAAACAAAATCGTACTGAATTCGAGTAAATTCCTGTACGACAACGATGAGAAAATCAATCTGGCCTTCCGAAAAGCCTATGAAGGCGATATCGTGGGAACCGTAAGTAAAGTTAGCTCAACTGATGTTGGCCGTTATGACAATTCTATCTGGGCCGACAATATCTTAACAGGAAGAACCCTGGGAATGCTTGGAAGCAACAACATCAGGGGTATCGGTATTGGTATCAACGTGGCGGATTTAACCGGGACCGGACTCAATTCAGGGAATGCCCTGTTTGTGGTAGATGGTTTACCCCGTGATATTACCTCCCTCAGATTGTCTGAGATCGATGATATTACCGTTCTCAAAGACGTGAACGCTTCAGTATTATACGGTAGTGCAGCAGTCAACGGGGTCATTCTGATTACGACAAAACGCGGAGAGGCCTTTAAGAACAAGTCTTCTTTTGCCGTCAATTCAGGATTATCCACACCAAGGGCTACTCCGAAATTTCTGAATTCGGCCGACAACATGACTTACTTCAACCAAGCCAGGGCAAACGACGGCCTAACGCCTCAATATACCGATGCCACCATTCAGAACTACCGTTCGGGCAATGCTTACCGCTATCCCAATGTAGATTACTATTCCGGTGAGTACCTTAAATCCTTCAAGAATTACGTTGATTTACAAGGTGAGTTTTCCGGTGGAAACGATATTGCCAAATACTACTCCAATATTGGGTGGTACTCTGACGGCGGTATTCTCAATTTTGGACAGGGAGCCAGCGCCAGAAACAACATTTTTAATGTGCGTGGCAACGTCGACTTAAAGATTAACAAATGGATTAAAACTGCGATCGACGGAACAGCAACTTTTGGCGACAACAAAAGACAAAGGGGAGATTTCTGGGGTGCAGCAGCTGCCAACAGACCCTTCGAGTTTGCCCCACTGATTCCAATCTCACTGATTGAACCAACGGATGCGCTTTTGAAAGGGAAAAAGAACGATGTAGACGGTCTGTACCTCCTCGGAGGAAATACCTCTTTCCTGACCAATGCTTTGGCCGATAGTTATTCGGGTGGTGTTTTGGAAAGCATCCAACGAAAATTCTCTTTCAACAACAGGGTGGATGTCGATCTCGAACCGATTACCAAGGGCCTCTCTTTTCATACCAACATTAGTTTCGACTACCTGATGAGCTACGATCAGACTGTGGCCAACCAGTATTCTTCCTACGAACCCGTTTGGGACGCCGCGTCGGATAAAATTTTGAGTCTGAAACAATATGGCGTTGATGCTCGTCCGGGAACTCAGGTGGTTGGAAATACCAACTTCTACCGAAAATTCGGTTTCTACGGTCTCTTCAGTTACGACAGAACCTTTGGAAGCGACCATCATTTCACCGGATCCTTTCTGGGTTACGGGAGTAACTCGAAAGAACAAGGTGATTTTCAGGGAGTTAAACAAGCTCACCTCGGACTTCAAATTACCTATATTTTCAAAAATAAGTATCTTGTAGATTTCAGTGGCGCCTATGTCAATTCAGTCAAACTTTTGCAAGGCAACAACAAAGGTTTTTCGCCAACGCTTGGTGTAGCCTGGATGGTTAAAAACGAGGATTTTCTCTCATCTGCCAAGGCCATTGACTATTTAAAACTTAGAATATCTGCCGGAACCATTAATTCGGATATCCCGATCGGAGGATTCTATTATTACGACAACCGTTACACCACCTCGGGCAGTTATGCCTGGGACGAAGGAGTAAGAAGCCGTTCAGGTGTCATGTCCAGTTGGCCAAATAGTCCGAATTTGAGCTTCGTTAAACGCAACGAGATCAATGTTGGTGCGGAAGGCCTCTTCTTCAAGAAAACGATTGGTGCTGAAGTTAACCTCTTCTATGATGTATACAGTGGCCTGGTCACACGTCCTGCCACAACCTTTCCCAGCTTCTATACGGATTTCATTCCTTACCAGAATTTCGGAGCTGAAAATTACAAAGGAGCTGAATTGGGATTGAACTACAACAAATCCATTGGAAACTGGAGACTCTATATCGGCGTCAACACACTTTATATCACTTCCAAAAGGACCAAAGTTGATGAAGTCTACAACAATTCCTACCAATACAGACAAGGACAACCGGTGGATGCAACCTTTGGCTTGCAGGCTTTAGGTCTCTTCAAAGATCAGGCAGAGATCAATTCCAGCCCAATTCAATCCTTCGGTACTGTAAGACCGGGTGACATTAAATACAAGGACCAAAATGGAGACGGAGTTGTTGATACCAACGATGAAATTTACCTTCGCCGTTACCAGACACCATGGTCGGGAGGAGTCCAGTTAAAGATAGCCTACAAGAACCTCACACTGTTCGTTTCGGGTGAAGGCAGGAGTGGCGCGGATAACTTCAAGGAAGGCAACTATTATTGGGTTGACGGGAACAAAAAATATTCAGAAATAGTGCTTAATGCCTGGACAACTGCAACTGCAGCAACAGCTACCTATCCGGCATTAAGCTCCCAGACGAACAGCAACAATTACCGCAGATCCAGCTATTGGCTCTACAACAACGATTATTTTCAGATTCGCAAGATTCAATTAACCTTCAATATGCCTGAATCTGTTTCTAAATCAATGTTGATGAAGAATTTAGACCTGTTTGTGGATGCTTCCAATGTGTTTCAGTTTGCTAAAAATCTGAAAATCAGAGACACAAACGCAACTGGTGAGCCATATTACCGCACCTTTTCTATGGGTTTAAAAGCTAATTTTTAATTCACTTAAAAAGATTAAATTATGAGATCCATTCAAATATTTTCAATCCTGACGGTTTCACTGCTGGTATTTACAGCGTGTAAATTCCTGGAACCTGAAAATGACAACCACAGCACGCTGGAAAGGATTTACGATGACCCTTCCTATGCCGAGGGATTGTTGATCAGGGCATTCACCTACATCCCTACCAACGATTACAGGTGGGATGAAGTCGCCACCGATGATGCGGTAACCAATGATAAGCTTAACTCCTACATGCGCATGGCAAAAGGAGAATGGTCGGCGTTGTACGATCCGCAGAACCTTTGGGACAACTCCAACAGAGCCATTTTGTACATCAATGAGTTTCTAAGCATTGTTGATACCATTAACTGGAAATGGACGAGCCCGGAGCAAAACAATTTGTTCATCCGGCGCCTGAAAGGCGAATCCTATGCCTTAAGAGGAATGTTTAAATTTTTCCTGTTAAGAAACCATGGTGGTATCGGATCCAATGGCACCCTGCTTGGAACACCCATTTACAACGAGTTTCTTGCTACTCAGAATGCCTTCTCCAAACCACGGGCAACTTTTGCCGAATGTGTGACCAGTGCATATGCTGATTTCACCGAAGCAATGAAGTATCTGCCGACAGATTATGGAAATGTGGCTGCCATCGGCGGTCTGCAGGCAGGCTTCAGTGAAGTGACCGATATCAATGCCTACAATACCGTTATGGGAGATTTTTCCAGGCAACGGGTGAGTGGCAGAATCGTAAAGGCACTAAAAGCTCGTTTGGCTTTGCTGGCTGCCAGTCCGGCATTTAACGCGACCAACGACCCAACGCTGTGGCAAAATGCGGCCAACTACACAGCAGATCTGCTATCCGGCATCAACGGTGTTTCAGGTCTCGATCCAAAGGGACATATTTTTTACCTTGCGGCCCAGGTCACTGAGGCCAATCTCTCCAGCGGCGACTTGAAAGATTTGGGTGAAATCCTTTGGAGAAGACCCGTTTATACGGATCAGGTGCGCGAAGTAGCCAATTTCCCTCCTTCTCTTTATGGAAATGGAAGGGTTAATCCTACTCAAAACCTGGTGGATGCATTTCCGATGGCCAATGGATATCCAATTGATGATGTGAACTCCAAATACAATCCGGCAGCTCCTTATACCGGCAGAGACCCCCGACTGGCACTTTATGTAGTGTACAACGGAAGCAGCATGAAAAGCACCACCATCCTTACAGGAGTTGGTAGTGGAAGCAACGCTGTGGATGCGACCCAAACTTCAACCAGAACAGGATACTATCTGAGAAAACTTCTCAGGGAAGAGGTAAATGCCAATCCGGCTGCATCATCCACACAGCAACATTTTCAAACACATATCCGTTATACCGAAATGTTTTTGAATTACGCAGAAGCTGCCAATGAAGCATGGGGACCTGACGGCAAAGGAACTTACACTTTCTCGGCAAAAGATGTCATTGCCGCGATACGCAAAAGGGCTGGAATAACACAACCCGACAATTATCTCGCTTCTATTTCAGGAAAGGATCAAATGCGTACCTTAATTCACAATGAAAGAAGGATTGAACTTTGTTTTGAAGGATTCCGGTTCTGGGATTTGCGCAGGTGGAAGGATGATTTGACAGTTCCCGCCAAAGGCGTTTCAATTAACGGAACAACTTATACCTATTTTACAGTCGAGAATCGTGCCTATGACAACAATTACATGCAATATGGACCGATACCCGACAAAGAAATTATTAAGTTTAACTTCGTCCAAAATAAGGGCTGGAAATAGTTTGTAATCCATCTAAAATAGAGAAATATGAAAAAAATATTCTTCATCATAGTGACAATCGCGGGACTATTTTCGTGTAAGAATGCCGATAAAACCTTTCCCGATTTTGACTATCAGTCAGGCTATTTTCCCTATCAGTTTCCCGTAAGGACCCTGGTGCTAGGTGATTATATCTATGACAATGTGAATGACAATGCGCATAAATTTGTTATTTCGGTAGCGCTGGGAGGATTGTACGAAAATACCAAGGACAGGAAATTTACTTTTGTAGTTGACAACTCCCTTTGCAACAATATCTTATTTATTGCCAAAGGAGATCCGATCAAGGCTTTGCCCACCAATTACTATACGCTCAGCTCTCCTGATCAAATTATTATTCCCACCGGAAGTTACAACGGCGGTGTAACTGTTCAACTGACCGATGCGTTTTTCAGTGATCCGCTTGCCATCAAGAATACCTATGTGGTTCCATTGCGGCTCAAGTCATCTGCCGATGTGGATACGATCCTCTCAGGAAGCTCAACCAACTCGGCTGCTGATCCGCGAATAATTACCCAGTGGAGTGTCGCTCCGAAGAACTTCACCATGTTTGCCGTTAAATACATCAACGAGTTCCATGGAAATTATTTCCATTACGGTTCAAACAAGGTAAAGGATGCAGCTGGTGCGGAGGTCGAAACAACCACTTACAGTCAGACCTATGTCGAAAGTAATCCGGTTGCCTTACTCTCCACTTCAGGACGCTATCAGGTAACGTTTCCAACCAATTTCCGCTCGACTAAAATCACCGGCGCTTACAATTTGGCACTGACGTTTACGGGTACCAAGTGCACAGTTTCTGCTCCGGCAGGATCTGCCTACACTGTTACCGGCACGGGTGAATTTTTGACCAAGAAGTACATTTGGGGCGCAAAAGACAGAGATGGAATTACCTTGAGCTATAAAGTCTCCAATGGCGTCTACACCTACGAGGCAACCGAAACGTTGGTTGTCAGGGACAGGGCAGTCATCATGGAGGTCTATTCTCCGGTTTTGTTTTAATATCATTTAAGAGAGACTACAAAAGACCAACCGGGTCGATTGTAGTCTCTCTTATCTTTTTACCGGAACAGGTAACACATTAGCCTGTTATCGCCATTGATTAACTCTATCCGGGGTTTGCTTAAGGATACTGGAAGCTGTTATTACGAATCACATACAAACAAGTCATGGATTCCCGGATTTTGCATTAATGTTCGGGGGAATGTTTCAGCTTGAAACGAGCATGGGCTAAGCCAACTTAAGGCGATGTAAACGCATTTGCGATTTTCATACGTACGCACTGTTTTTCAATGATTTAACCTGATTATTACGAATGAAGTACAATCCTGTTTTTCCAATGGTCAAACAAATCAGGCGATCAATCCCATTGCTATCATTAATGTTTTGTTTCATGCTCCTACAGGGGCATACTGTCTTTGCCAAAGAGATGGCCTCAACCGGTGAGGCTGAAAAACTTTTGTCAAGGATTGATCTCAATTCAAAGTTACTCGACCGGGTAAGGCAATGCAAGGAGAATTCCTCACTGGCGATCCAAAAATTGCTGATTTATTACCAAACACGCACCGCTGTCAAGCATCCGGTTGACAAGAATAAAAAAGCCGAAGGATATGGAAAATCTGCCGGCAGCAGTGAACTGCAGACCGCAGACAATGCCTTGAAGCACATCTTCGTCGGGCAACCTGCCTATCCTCCCTATTTTTGCGGAAACAACATCAATTGGGGATTACGCCCTGTCCCCGACAATGAATGGATCTGGCAACTCAACCGAATGTATTTCTGGGATGCCATGGCTGCTGCCTACTGGAATTCAGGGGATGAAAAATATGCCAAAGAATGGTGCAGCCAACTGGTTGACTGGACCACAAAGAATCCGAATGACAAAGCGCACAATTATGCCTGGCGCTCAATAGAAACAGGTATCAGGGGTTATCGCTGGAGCGCACTTTTCCAATATTTCATCGATTCGCCGAATTTTACCCCTGAAGTGCTTGTTGCATTCCTTAACAGCTGCCATGACCATGCTGAATATTTAATGACCAAATACAGCGCAGGGAGCAACTGGGGTTTGATGGAAGCCGAAGGTCTCGCCTTCATCGCCATCACCTTTCCCGAATTCACCAATTCTGACAAATGGCTGACAGAAGCGGTAAGAAGGCTGAACAATGAGATTGACAGCCAGGTTTATCCGGACGGGCAGCAGCGGGAGCTGGCCATGGGTTATCACCTCGGATGCATTGATTGGTTTCTCCGGACCTATGACCTCGCTAAAATGAACGGGCGAACCGAAGCATTTCCATCTTCCTATGTCCGGAAAATCGCTAAGATGTGTGAAGTACCCATGAAATTGTGCCATCCTGATGGTACAAATCCTCAATTTGGTGATTCCTGGGCAGGAAAACCAGGCCAAAACTCTAAAAAATTTCAGGAATGGGCAGACCGGTTCAACCGAACTGATTTTCTGTACCTCGCCTCCAATGGGCAATTGGGCACCCAACCGGATTCTACCGCCTATGCCCTTCCGCAAAGCGGACTCTACTCCATGCGCAGTTCATGGGCAAAAGATGCAGTGTGTCTTGTACTTAAATGCGGTCCCGACGGAGGGGGCCATTGCCAGCCCGACAACGGCACATTTGAACTTTCAGCCGGAGGCAGAAACCTTATGCCGGATGCCGGAAGCTTCATCTACAGCGGTGATCCCGAAAATCGTGCCTGGTTCAGGCAAACAAAAGTTCATCAAACACTCACGCTTAACGGTGAGAATTCCAAATATGCCCCAAAGCTGCTGAAATGGAATCCTGGTAAGACCAATGACGTACTGGTCGTCGAGAACAAGAGCTATGACAACCTGATACACAGACGTGCCGTCTTCTTCTTCGAAAAAAAATATTTCATATTGGTGGATGAAGCCTACGGAAGCGCGGAAGGCGCCATTGATCTTCATTTTCAGCTTGCACCCGGGAAGGCAGACTTTAATGTTCCGCAGAAAAGAGTCTCCACCGTTTTTGAAGAAGGCTGGAATGTGATGGTTCAATCTTTGAACCAGCCCGGCATGGAACTGGCCGAGGAAGAGGGTCAGGTTTCTTTCCTGTACACGAAGAAGGAGCCACGTCCCGCATTTTCCTATCGGCTCAATAAAACAACAGCCCAGTCAAATGTAAGGTTTGTGACCCTGGTGGCACCATATGAAAAAAAAATGCCCGATATAAAGATCAGAATCATCGGAAATCCGGAGGCAGCCCCGGCCAGTCTCCAACTCGAAATTGAAAATAACGGAACAGTCAAACAAATCGGATACACACTTTAATACCTGGAATAATGAGATTTAAATTCAATTCTTTGCCAATCATTTTGTGCATGGTTGTTTTTTCAGTCACCTGCGCAAAAGCTTCTCCCAACCATCCCTCCTCCCAGGAGCAGGAGATGACAAAACTGGATAATCCAATGTCGGTACAGTACCTGAAGCAGCATCTTCATCCATCTTTGCCCAGAATGGTCCTCAATTCGACCATCGAAAAAGCGTTGCTTGTTCAACTGAAGAGCGATCCGGTAGTGCAGAACTTGTACAAAGCCATCCAGGCTAATGCGGTAAAAATCCAGACAAAACCTTTGCTGGTCAGGAAACTGGAAGGCCGCAGGTTACTCGGGGTTTCGCGTGAAATGCTTTACAGGGTCAACATGCTGGGAATGGTTTACAGAATCGAAAAGGACCGTAAAATTCTGAAACGTATCAACGAAGAGGTCGTTGCAGTCTGCAATTTCACTGACTGGAACCCATCTCACTTCCTGGATGTCGCTGAAATGTCGATGGCCGTTTCGTTGGCCCTCGACTGGACCGCCGGAAAATTACCAAAACAGACCATCGATCTTGCGCTCAACTCGCTCATCGAAAAGGGGATTAAACCAAGCTACAATGAAAAAGGGAATACCGGCTGGATCAAAGGCACCAACAACTGGAACCAGGTGTGCAACGGCGGAATGATCGCCGCATCGATTGCCATCGCAGAGAAAAATCCCGAACTCGCCGCCAAAACCATCAGCCGTTCCCTGAACGGAATGCCTTATGCCCTGCAGGAATATGCTCCGGATGGTGTTTATCCTGAAGGATCTACCTACTGGGGATATGGGACCAGCTTCTCCGTGGTCACCTCTTCCATTCTCGAAAGTGCATTTGGAACTGATTTTGGATTGGCCGAATATCCGGCATTTAAGAAAAGTGCCATGTTCAGGGTACTGTCAAACACACCCTCCGGTTGGTATTTCAACTATGCCGATTGCGGGGATAAGAGAAGTGCAGGAGGCGATGTGACCCTCGCCTGGTTCGCCGCGAAAACCGGGAACAAAGCTTTTTTTGAAAAAGAGCGCTTCCTGGCTCCAACTACTGATCTCGGTGAGTTATCCAGAATCTCCGGTGCCGCGCTGGTTTGGATTTCACAATACAAGGCCAAAGACGATGCAAAAATCCCAACCGCATGGAAAGGAGATGGACCAAACCCGATCGTCATCTTCACCGGAGGGGAAAACGACAAGCGCAGCTATTATTTTGGTGGAAAAGGCGGAAGGGCCACTTCCAGCCACGGGAACATGGATGCCGGATCCTTCATCTTTGAGCTGGACGGCGTCAGATGGTCGATTGACCCGGGAAACCAGTCATACAATGAAATTGAGCAGACAGGATTTGATCTTTGGGGCAACTGCCAGGATTGCCAGCGCTGGACTTTGCTCTCCAAGAATAATTTTGGACACAGCACCGTGACGGTCAATAATTCACTGTTTATCAACAAGGGATTCGCTGCCCTGAAAAATTTCAAGGATGGCAGCATGCCTGAAGCTACTTTCGACCTGACTCCAGTTTATGGCGAGAACCTGCAAAACGCCAGCCGTCGCTTCCTCAAAGAAAATGACCATTCCATCCTGATAGAGGATAACTTCACGGTGACGAAAACCACCCAAAGTATTGTTTGGCAAATGATGACTACCGCGGATGTTGAAATCGTGAATGGTGGTGCAATCCTCCGGAAAGACGGCAAAGAACTGAAACTTGAAAATATGGCCCATCCGGAACTGAGCCTTTCCATCGTTTCACTCGACCCTCCCCCATTCTATCTTGACCGCAAGATTGACGGGTTAAAACGAATCGAAATCCGTCTGCCGGCATGGACGGTTAAAAACGGGACAACAACCATGAAGGTAAGACTGTCGGGCAAATAGAATGTTAACCACAAAGGACGCAAAGGAAAACACAAAGGACGCGAAAAGCAATTTTCGATTTGTGACCTTTGTGTGTACTTTGTGCCCTTTGTGGTAAAAATTGAACTCAGAAAATTAAATCAAATGAGCCATCTTTTTGTACTCCTTCGAAACAAGGCACTAACTATTTTTTCGCTTCTGGTGCTCCTAACCTTTACTTTTCAGGGAGTGGCTCAGGAGAGAGCGCTCTATGCCCTCGAGAATCCGGTTACGGTATCCTGGATGAAGGCTCATTTAAGCAAGCAGTCACCAAAAATTATCCTGACTCCGGAAATTGAGAGACAACTCAAACAGAAGCTCAAATCTGATCCTCTGGTGCGAAATTTTCATCTGTACCTGCAGAAGGAAGCCTCAGCGATTCAATCCAAACCATTGTTGAAAAGAGAACTGGAAGGGTTCAGGTTACTGGCTGTCTCACGCGAAATGGTCGAAAGGATGGGAATTTTGTGCATGGTTTACCGCCTCGACAAGAGTCAGAAAATTTTAAAAAGAATTGATGAAGAGGTGAAAACTGTTTGCAGGTTCCAGGATTGGAATCCCCAGCATTTTCTGGATATCGCCGAAATGTCCTTTGCGGTAGCAATTGCCGTTGACTGGGTAGGTCAAGCCCTTCCAAAGGAGACCGTTTCCATGGCGAAAACCGCCCTGATTGAAAAAGGAATTCAACCAAGTTACAACGAAAGTGGCGAGCGAATGGGGTGGATCAAGGGAACGAACAACTGGAACTCCGTCTGTCACGGAGGAATGGTAGCCGCTTCATTGGCCATTGCAGATGTAAATCCCGGGTTGGCGGCCAAAACCATTTCAAGGGCATTGAAGATGCTTCCAAACTCGCTTCAGGAATATGCCCCGGATGGGATCTATCCCGAAGGACCCACCTACTGGGGATACGGAACGAGCTATGCCATCGTAGCGGCAAATTCACTGACAACGGCATTGGGAAGTGATTTTGGCATAACCAAAAGTCCAGGAATGATGGAAAGCGCCAATTTCAGGCAATATGCCACTGCCCCATCGGGTAACTTGTTCAATTTTGCAGATTCAGGGGAAAGAAACGAGGGAGACGGAGCAATTATTTCCACATGGTTTGCCGCCAAAACGGGAGATGCCTTGTATTTTGACAAATCATTTTTTGAAAAACCATCCAATGCCGGAAGATTTGCCGGTCCGGGAATGGTTTGGCTTTCGCAATACAAAGAACTAAAAAAGAGCACACTACCACTTAGCTGGCATGGGAATGGAGCCAATCCGGTTGCAGTTTTTCGTGGCGGGAACGATGATCCCGGACAATTTTACCTTGCGGCAAAAGGAGGTAAGGCCAACATTAGTCACGGAAACATGGATGCCGGAACCTTTGTATTTGAACTGAACGGGGTGAGATGGGTGGTAGATCCGGGAAATCAGAATTACTATTTATTGAACAAGATTGGATTCAGGTTATCTGACCAGTCACAAAAAGGGGAAAGATGGACGTTGCTGACCAAAAAGAACCAGGGACACAGCACCATTACCGTCAATGACGCCCGATTTTTAGTGAATGGCACGGCCACAATCATCGACTTCAAAACCGCTCCTACTCCCGAAGTTACCATCGACATGACCCCCGTTTACGGGAAAAGCATTCGCTCGTTGTCGCGAAGGTTTGTCAAGGAAAGCAATCAGTCGTTGCTGATGGAAGATCGCTTTGAAACCAACGACTCCACCAAAAATATTACCTGGGGAATGATGACCCTCGCCGATGTAAACGCGGATGTTCAGGGTGCAACCCTGAACCAGGACGGGAAAAAATTAAAGATGACTATCCTGGAGCCTTTGGGGATCAGGATTTCGGTGATTTCGCTGGATCCGCCGCCGATGGAAATTGACAAAACCATGAAGGGACTGAAACGGATCGAAATCAGCGTACCGGCATGGACTGTGAAGGATGGGAAAGGGGCCATCAAAGTCAGACTATCAGGAATCTGAAAACCCTTGCCAATTGAATACGATAAGAAATTGATCACTTCGAACGAAAAATAGCACGATGAAGAATATTCTTCCCATATCATTGGCGATTCTAAGTCCATTCACAAGTTTGATGGCCAAGGAAAAACATGCAGCGGGACATCCGAATATTCTCTGGATAACCATCGAAGATACTTCCCCACAGTTTATTGGCTGCTACGGAAACAAGGATGCACATACGCCGGTGATCGACCAGCTCGCCGGGGAGGGAGTCCGGTTTACGAACGCTTTTTCGACAGGCACCGTTTGTTCACCAAGCCGTACCTGCATCATAACAGGTGTGAAAACATACAAATCAGGTACCGGAAATCACAGAAGCAATTATGCAATTCCGGAATTTATCAAAGGATTTCCCTTTTATCTTCAAAAGGAAGGTTATCACACCTCCAACAATAGCAAGACCGACTACAACGTGGCCAAATCAGACCAGTTCATCAAGGAAGCCTGGAATGAAAGTTCAGAAAAGGCCGGATGGGAGAACCGAAAACCTGGTCAACCCTTCTTTGCAGTATACAATTTCATGGATTCGCACCAGTCGAGAACCATGACGGAAACCTATTCATGGTACCAAAAAAATGTTCTGGAAAAACTGCAGGGAAATGAACAAATTGGGGACAATGCTTTTGAGATGCCTCCTTTTTATCCCAACAGCCCCGGCATGCGAAAACAGTTTGCCCGGGTTTACAACTCGATCAAATTGACCGACAATAAAATTGGAGCATTGCTCGCCCGGTTGAAGAAGGACGATTTGAAAGACAGCACGATTATCTTTTTTTTCAGTGACCACGGTGAGGGAATTCCCAGGGGGAAAACAAACGGAATCAATCTTGGATACCGGGTTCCCTTTGTGATCTGGTTTCCTGAAATATACAAACACTTGTCGCCTTGGGGAACAGGCGGAGTGGTTACCAATGAGCTGATCGATTTTGAAGACCTGGCGCCAACACTGGTAAGTCTGGCGGGCGGCAAAGTTCCTGAGCATATGTCAGGCCGAAAATTATTAGGGAACGACCGGTCCAATCCTGCTGATCATTTGGTTTTATCCTCCGACCGCTCCGACAATGGGATTGATCTGGTGCGCAGCGTGACAAATGGGAAATATATGTATTCGCGCAATTTCATGCCATTTATGCCTGAGGCCAGGTATATTCGTTACATGGAAATAAGCGAAATCAAGCAGGAAATGCGCAGGGACCTGGCCGGAAACAAGCTGAATCCGTTACAAAAAAGCCTGTTTCAGGACCGGCCGGCAGAGTTCCTGTTCGACATCGAAAATGACACCTGGGAAACCCAAAACCTGGTAATGGATCCGGATTACAAGTCGGTATTAAAAAAAATGCGAGGCCAATTGGAAAAGGAAATACTTCAATCACGCGACGTGCTGTTACTGCCTGAATATGAAATCGGATTGATTCCTGAAACAACTACACCTTATGAATTTAGGTTGAATGACAAGAATTATGCGATCGCCGAAGTCTATAAGGCAGCTAACCTATCGGGATTTCGGGGAAAAGAGATTGCCACTAAACAAATTAAATTACTATCCGCTCCCAATAAAATAGTCCGCTATTGGGCCATTCTTGGTTTGAGGTCTCAAAATACAGATGATTTGAACCCATACATGAATCAAATCATTCAAGCCATGAACGACACCTATCCCCCTGTGGCAGTAACCGCTTCGGCTATCGCCTTTAGGGAGTTCAAGAATGAATTGGCTGCTGAAAACCTAAAACAGTATGTTTCAGGTGATAACCAGGAACTGGCATTAATGGCGATCAACCATTTGCTTTATGTTGACAACAAGCAACCTTTTATACAGACCATTCAGGCAGTTCGCAAAATGAATGAGCGGAATTACCAGGTAAAAGCTGCCTGTATGGATTTTTTGGGAAGCTTGGGTCTGGTGCCCAATAATCCTGATTATCGGGAATAAACAAAAATTTTAAAGCAGGTCAATTGAAATACCATGAGATTTTTTTCACACCAACAGTCAATGAATATCCATGTAGTGGGGTCACCTTTCATCAATTCCATGATACCATAAAAACAAATTACTGACACATGAAACTAAAAATATTTACGCTGTTCCTACTCTTTTCAAATGTGGTTTTCAGTCAGGAGACACGGAATATCAATCTTCAGCCGGGTGAAAAGGTGTGGACTGGTGTCATCAACGATGGACAACTCATGCCCTTCTCCAAGGATTATTCCATGGATTTTTATGGAAACAACAAATCCAATCAGATCCAACCCTTGATCCTAACCAGCAATGGCCAATATGCCTGGAGCCCGCAACCCTTCCGATTTGAATTAAAAGGCGACAAAATCACGATAAACGACCCATATAATCAGGTAGTTATCGGAAAGTCAGGCAATTCCCTGGCTGAAGCCCAGCGGCATGTCAGGAATAGCTACTTCCCTGCCACAGGAAAACTTCCGGATACGTTGCTCTTCTCAAAGCCGCAGTACAACACATGGATAGAACTGACTTACAACCAAAACCAGTCTGATGTCATCAAATATGCGCAAGGAATTCTGGACAATGGTTTTCCTCCCGGCGTACTTATGATCGACGACACCTGGCAGGAAGATTACGGATTGTGGCGTTTTCACCCGGGCCGCTTCAGTAACCCGAAGGCGATGGTCGATCAATTGCACTCGATGGGATTCAAAGTGATGCTATGGATCTGCCCGTTTGTGAGTGCCGACCAGGCTGCCATCTACAACCTGCTCAAAAAATCGAAGGCATTTCTGCTTGAAAAAAAGAGCGATTCAGATACCTGGCAGTCAGTATCCAAACCGCTGATGATCGAGTGGTGGAACGGACAATCGGCGGTATTGGATTTCTCCAATCCGGCTGCTGTCGGGTGGTTCAATGGTCAACTGGATGGATTGGTGAAGAATTTCGGCATCGATGGTTTTAAATTTGATGCCGGTGACACGAAATTTTATCCTTCCAACGGTATAAGCAAGGGAAACGTAACCCCCAATGAGCAATCGGAACTGTTTACGCAGTTTGGTATGCGCTTCCCGCTGAACGAGTACCGCGCCTGCTGGAAAATGGGCGGTCAGCCACTGGCACAAAGGCTTCAGGACAAATCGCACAACTGGACAGATCTACAAAAGCTGATACCCAATATGATCGTGGAAGGATTGTCCGGCTATGCTTTCTCCTGCCCGGATCTGATTGGCGGGGGCGACTGGGTCTCCTTTCTGGATGAGACAAAGCTCGACAGGGAACTGGTGGTCCGTTCGGCACAATGTCATGCATTGATGCCCATGATGCAATTCTCCGTGGCTCCCTGGAGGATCCTTACCAGAGAACAATTGGAAGCAGTAAAACAAGCCGTCTCATTACGTGAAAAATTCACTCCCCTTATCATGAAACTGGCACATGAAGCCGCTAAAACCGGTGAGCCTATCCTGAAAAGCATGGAGTATGTCTTCCCCAATCAGGGTTATGCCGAAATCAGGGACCAGTTTATGCTGGGAAACGAGTTGCTGGTGGCACCTATGCTCGCGAAAGGAAAAACAATTCGGACGGTTGTATTGCCGAAGGGAACATGGGTAGCAGACGATGGAAAGAAATATCAAGGTGGAAAAATTTATGATGTGGAAGTACCGCTGAACCGAATCCCTTATTTTCGCATAAGCACAAATCACTAAAACACAAGCGCCATTGAATTTTCACAACAAATACCGCATTGAACCCAACCGTTGGCAATTTTGGGATTATTCTGCACAAGGCCAATATTTCATTACCATGTGCATGAGTGATCGTGAGGCAATTTTGGGTAAAATCATCGATGAGAAAATGCATTTATCCGAATATGGCGAAATTGTCAGAAATGAATTTATCAATATGGGCACCTACAACCAACGTGCAACGGTCGATGAATGGGTCATCAGGCCAAACCACGTACATTGCATGATAATATTGGGCGCAATTGACGATGGCGACCATATAGAGAAAATTCATGAGTTTTCTCTACAACAACGTTCATATATTTAATATTCAGACATATACAACAAACCATAACATCATGAAATCCTATTTTTTGTTTTTTATCGTTCCCGTTTTTTTATCATTTGCTGTACCTGCAAAGGCACAACCCCTAATTCCCTGGAACACGCATACCCTACTGAACAGCTACCGTCCGTTACAACCACTTCCGGGTACGAAACCCGAAATGATTGATCTCGATAACGACGGGGATCCGGATGTCATGAGATACACCACAGCCAATGGTTTTCCTGTGCAATGGATTGACGACGATGACGACATGAAATCCACTGATTTGGAAGGAGATACCGACAATGATTGCCTGATGGCAGATGTCAACAAGGATGGAAAATACGGTAGTTATTCGGATGTGGTGGTCGACTGGGTGGATACCAACAACGACGGGAAAGCCGACATCCAGATCTTCTCGGAGTTTGCTGGCGAAAAGGACAAGGAAAAACCATGGGGCCCGGGTCATTTTATGGTGAACATGGATCTGGACAAGGACAACATCCTCAACTACATCGACTGGAATACCTTTCAGGTGCGGTGCTGGATCCATGACGGAAAATCGGATTTTTTCGAGGACTATTCGGGAAATACCCTGTTTTTGAAGATCCATTCCTCCCCTCAGCTCATCAATGACCTAAGGTTGAACTGGGAAAATCCGTTTTTGTTTTATGATGTCGACAAGGATGGGTTAACCGAATGCGCCATCCGTCTGCTCGACCGGCCTACCTATGGCAAACCGGGCGATAAATATCTGACCAACCTCACGGGCAAAATCGATTACGTAACCATGGCTTACGATCTCGACAACGACAACTCGCCCGGAAATCCTTTCGATTTCGACATGACCATTACCTTTCGCGGAGGAGGTTTCGACTACATGGATCAGGTTCATCCATTTAAAAATCTTCGCGGATTGCCTGCAGCGGACCAATATTTTATGGATCCCCGCATTCGCCAACTGGAGGAATTTATCTACCCTGATCATGACAAAGCCCGGGATCTGGTATTTAACAGGGGAAAATGGAACGAAGCATGGCTGGTTTTCGATGAGGATGATGACTGTGAACGCTGGGAAAGAGTCGAATTGCTGGATCCCAAAGAGCCCTATACCATCGGCGCCAGGAAAGGCGGACTGGACGACAATCCACAGTCGGATCCTGCAGGCGATCGTGGCGAATGGGATTTGGACAATTCCGGCAAAGGAAATCTGTACATTAGTCCGCTGGATGGCAAAATTCACCTCTTTGGCGCTGAGACCGGCTGTTGGCGGGTGGATCAGAACGCGTTTTACTACCAGGGAATGGGTGGATTGTACGATGGCTACGGACCTGTCAGAACACCTGCTGACCCTAAAGTATTTCCAATGATCAGTTACAAGGACACAGACAACAATGGCTTTTTTGACACCATCGAGTACGATCTGAATGGCGATCAAGTTGCAGATTTCACCTTCTCACTGAAAAACCTGGGCATCAGCGATACAGCCGAAGTGATTAAAATTAATGCCATGCAATATGCCGATTTCAACAAACTGAATAAAACAGTATCGGAAAACACCTGGAAGAATGCCCTTTCCTTCCGGCATCTTGCAGAAAAACATGGCATTAATACCCAGTGGTATGCTTTGCTGAAGAGTCCAAAATCGATCAGACAACAATACAGTTTTGGCTATTGGCTTAAATTCTATCTCTTTATGGATTGCCTTGAAAAAGCAAAAGCGGAGAACAATCTAACCCTTGCGAGTGAAATTACAAAAGCCTACTTTGGAAATATCAAATGAGAGAAAGCACAAAAACACTGGTTTTATTTTTCCTCCTGAGTCTTAGTCTCATTGGCGGAGCAACCCTGCAATGCCGTGCAGCCTATCCTTTAACCGGCCATCCCCGTCTCTTTTTTCTGGCTGCCGACGAGGCACTTCTGAAAGAAAAATTAAATTCGACACCCAATCTCAACAAGGTGCACAACGTCATTGTTACCGAATGCAATGACCTGCTCAATTTGCCGGTTCAGCAAAGGGTTTTAACGGGAATTCGGCTGCTTTCCGTATCCCGGGAGGCCATACGGCGCATTGGTTTCCTGAGCTATGCCTATCGGATGACCGGTGATGTTCGATATGCAAAACGAGCGGAGACCGAGATGCTGGCAATGGCAGCCTTTTCAGACTGGAATCCCACCCATTTTCTCGATGTGGCTGAGATGACGCTGGCCATGGCGATTGGGTACGACTGGTTGTACAATTATCTGGGAGCTTCATCACGAACGACCATTGCAACGGCCATTAAAACCAAGGGAATTGAGCAAACCACCGGTTCGAAAGCCAATCAGTCGTGGATGACCGGCGATAACAACTGGAACCAGGTTTGCAATGCAGGAATATCTGCAGGAGTGGCTGCAGTTTACGATGAAAACCCGACCTACTACCAGGCTCTAATTGAAAGAGCTGTCACCTCCATCAAAATTCCAATGAGAGTCTATTCCAACAATGGAGCTTATCCCGAAGGAATGGGGTACTGGGAATATGGCACCACCTTCAATATCCTCTTCATCGACCTGCTGCAACGCATGTGGGGCACAGACAGGGAGCTTACGGCCATTGATGGGTTTCTGAAAACTGTCAACTTCGTGACACACATGCAGGGAACAGGAACCAAACAGATGAGTGGAGGAACACTTAAATCAATCAATCCGCTTCCCTTCAATTTTGCCGATTGCGGGAATGGAATAGGCGTTCAGGTGGGTATGTTTTGGCTGGCTTCCCGCGCAAGCGATAAAAGTGTCCTTTACAATGAATTGCAAAAGCTCGATTTTACCCTTACTACCAGTGAAGCAAGTTTGGGCGACAACCGGCTTCTCCCATTCCTGCTGATTTGGAGCACGGGTCTGAACATGAATAATTTGCCTGCTCCTGTCGAAACCACCTACATCGCACAGGGAGTAAGTGCAGTTGCCGCGCTTCGGACGGGTTGGGGAGCCAACGATATTTACCTGGCAGTAAAAGGCGGTACTCCATCCGGCAATCATGCCCACATGGATATTGGTTCGTTTGTGATGGAAGCCTTGGATATTCGCTGGGCAATGGATTTTGGCATGAGCGACTACAATAACCTGGAAACCAATGGCGTCGACTTGTGGAACATGAGCCAGACTTCGGAGCGATGGGATGTTTTCAGACTAAATAATTTCGCACACAACACTTTAACAATCAACGGAAACAAGCAGTTGGTTGCAGCGAATGTGGCGGTCGAAAATCTGGTGAATACCTCCAGCCTGAAATCGGTTGAAATGAATCTCACTCCGGTTTACAAGAACGATCTGACCAATTGCAGGCGAACAGCCTCTATCGTTTCCAACCGATATGTTGAGATCAAAGATGTTGTTCAGGCAAGTTCAAAACCTCTTACCATCCGCTGGAACCTGCTCACACAGGCTATTCCACAAAAAGTAAGTGAGAAAATCATCAAACTTTCCCAGGCCACCAAATCGCTTTACCTGATTTTTGAAGGTACCGAATCTGTGAAAGCGACGGCATGGTCGACCAAGCCGGCCACGAGTTACGAAGAACCCAACTCCGACACCTTCTTTACCGGATTCGAATTTACTGTTCCGGCCGGCTCCACCCAAACCATCACGGTGAAACTGGTACCGGAAGGCGATGCCATCCTAAACGGATTAAACCTCAGCGCTCCAGGAGTGGTGCTGAACGAAAGTTTTGAGTCATTCAGCCTGAATTCACTCACCAATGAATTTGTTAGCTGGAAAATGAATCCGGCTTCCAACGGATCCTTGAAAGCGGTATTAGGAGAAGTCGTTGTCAATCCTTCCAAAAACGGAACAAATACCAGTGGTAAAGTACTCAGGATAACCAGACAGGATGACAGTGAATATGTTACTTCCGCGAATTCGGGAAATTTTACCTACCGTGGAGTTCAGGCTTATGGCTACGATTTAAATGTCACCAAACTTAGCGTTATTGAGTTCAAATATTTCAAAGATACTCCCGGCAAAGTTGGGGTGCGCATTTACGACGGAAATGGCAACGTGCTGATCGTCGATTTTACAGATCCCTACGAGATTACCGCAGGATATACCACTGCCCAGTGGCGAACCGCACAATTCGCTGTGGGCAGCCAGGATTTGTCGAAATTCAGTTTCACGCCATCGGGATATCTGCTCATTTCGCCCGAGAGAAACGGCACTGAATTTTACCAGGAAAAAGCACTCACCATGTATGTGGATGATGTAAAGATGTTGCCGCTTACCATCACGGCGATCGAAACGTTTCAAAACAAAACGGATTTTACCGCATTCTATGATCCGGCCAGTGAACGCATTTGCGTAATGCACCTTCCGGCGAATGCCAGGGAAATAAGATTGTATGATCTGTTGGGGCATACCCTTCAGGTGGTTCAGGTAGCCGGCGATTATGCCTTGCTGGAGGCGGGAAGGACACCCAACAAAATTTTTATAGTACAGGTCCGGACTGCTAACGGGAACAGAACATCAATCAAAGTGAAAAAATAACATCAACCAAAACAATTTAAATCATTTACTTTCTTTTTTTCAAATAATCAAATACAAACAAATGAAAACAAATCATCCAGTTTTGAAGCCTGTTCTTTTTGTCTGTCTTGCTATTTTCCTGTTTTGCCTGGCAAATCCGGCCGCAGCCGAATTGACCAACAAAGAGCGGAACATCCTGGCCAACGAGGCCAAAGCCATTGATCTGGCCAAATCGCTGATTACAGACAACTCCTGGAATAAATATCCGGATTACAAGAACCGGGCGTTCTGGGATAAACTTCCTGCCAATATCAGGCAGGAATATATTTCCAAAGCTGAAGGTTACCTCACCTACAACTGGCCAACGGTCAAAGCGACAGATTATCTTGAATTTATCCGTTCGGGCGACAGGAGGCAGGGAGTATATGCAGCCTGCAGCAATGCGCTGATTACATTGGTTATGGGAGAGCTGACCGAAGGGAAAGGTCGCTTCATCGACCAGATTATCAATGCGGTATGGTATTTCAGCGAGCAAACCTACTGGGGTTGGTCCGCGCACCTGGGCGCTCAAAAAGCCGGTACCGGACTTCCGGATGTCAATGACCCGATCATCGACCTTGGTGTAGGTGAAATAACGAGCAATCTCTCCTGGACGCTCTATTTGTTCAAAGCGGAATTTGACAAGGTTCATCCGCTCATCGCCAAGCGACTGAAGCAGGAGATTACCAACAAATCACTGAAACCCTATTTTGAACGGGACGATTTTGGCTACATGGGATTCAAGGGTGGTCGTCCGAATAACTGGAATCCATGGATCAATTACAACATGCTGAACAGCTACCTGCTCATTGAAAATGATCCGGCCAAAAAGATTGCCGAAGTTCAAAAAATCATCAATTCGATCGATAAATTTCTGAATGGTTATTCCGATGACGGTGGTTGCGACGAAGGACCATCCTATTGGGGTGCAGCAGGCGCACTCTTGTATGAAAGTCTGGATGTGTTGCAGATGGCAACCAATGGCAAATTCGATGTCTACGACAATCCACTCGTTCAGAATATTGGAAAATATTTCTATCAGGTGAACATTCATGCCCCCTATTTCATCAATTTTGCGGATGCCGATGCTACCACCGGAGGAAGTCCATCGACTGTTTACAGATACGGTAAAGCAATCCAGGATCCAAAGATGCAGGAGTTTGGCGCTTATCTGGCAAAATTGGGAGGCTGGGGAGAACACAGTCCTGCCGGAAAGATTGGCGATCAGATCAAAAATCTGGGCTTGCTCGATGAAATCAAAAATGCAAAGGCCTCTGAAGCTCTGGTGGCAGATTTCTGGCTACCTGATACTGAAGTTGCAGGAGCCCGTGACAAAGAAGGCAGTTTCAACGGATTCTTCTTTGGTGCAAAGGGAGGTTTCAATGCAGAGAGTCATAATCACAATGATATCGGTACTTGTGTGATGTATTTCGACGGGAAACCCTGTCTGATTGATTTGGGTCGGGAAGAGTACAATGCCAAAACTTTTAGTTCAAGGCGCTATGAAATCTGGACCATGCAATCCAAGTTTCACAACCTTCCGGTAATCAACGGAGTTGACCAGAAAGATGGAAGTAAATTCAAAGCAAAAAATTCTAAGTTCACCGCGAATACCAAGTCAGCCACCTTCTCAACGGATATTGCCGGAGCCTATCTACCGGAAGCCCAGGTCAAAAGCTGGACTCGCAGTTACACGCTAAACAGGGGCAAAAACTTTAAGATCAGCGACAAATTTGAATTGAGCAGTTTGTCAAAAGCCCCAACCAGTTCAAACCTGATCACCTATTGTAAAGTAACAGAGACCAAACCCGGTTTGCTGTTATTTGAAGGAGACGGTTTTGCACTGACAATGACCTATAACACCAAAGTTGTCAAGCCCAAAATCGAATACATTGAAATCAAAGACAAATCCTTGGTGCGATACTGGCCCAAAGGTGTTACCAGGGTAGTGCTTGAATTCATCAATCCGGGCAAGACCGGAGGTCAGGAGGTCGTTTTTACTCCAAGAAAATAAACCATCAACATGAGATCATACTGACAATTCTGATTTTACTTGAATTTTATTGATGCCGGAATTGATGTTATCTCGGGCTTTTTTTGCGATGAATAGCCAACAAAAAGATGCGGCCCCCCAGGTTTTTCAAAAAACTGAAGGGGCCGCTTTTGGTCTTTCTGATTTACTCGAATTGAAAAATTTTCAATTCGTAGTTTTTTTAGCATAATTTGACCTATTTATTGCGTTTTTCTCACCTTACAGGTTGTTTTTTACCCCTGATTTTTCAAAAAAACGGCTTTCTTCCCAGAGAAGAATTTTACGTAAAAAAAGAATGAATTTTGCGGGTTAAAAAATTATATTTTTATCTTTGGTGTCCGTTAAGAGAGTTGAATTCATTGGCTCATCGACTAATAAATTTTACTGAAATTTTGAATAACTGACCAACTTCCAAAAATTGGTTTTCAAGGCTGAATTGTCCCAAATCCGGTCAAGAAAAGTTTTTCGAGTTAAAACCTTCAAACCGGTTTTTACGCAACACTTCAGTGAACAAATTTTCAGGAAAAATAGCCGGCGAGAATTTTTGGTTTCTCTGCCAAATTTGCATTATCTAAAATTGAAAAAAGATGAAAAGGTTAAATGTTCTATTAAAATTTAAACTATGAAAAAAAATCGAGTTTTTATCAGATTACTAATGGTTCTGATACCCTGGCTACTCGCGGGACTTTCTGTTGTGGCGCAGAATACGGTTTACTCCGGAAAAGTGACAGAACAGGACGGATCTTCCATACCAGGAGTATCGGTTGTCGTTAAAGGACAAAGCATTGGGACAACAACGGATATGGATGGAAAATTTACTATTTCTGTACCCGCAGGCTCCAAGACTCTGGTATTATCTTTTATTGGACTGAAAGCACAAGAGGTTACCCTTGGATCCAACAAGACACTGAATGTCGTGATGGCATCCGAGACAGTCGATGTGGAGGAGGTAGTCGTTGTAGGTTTCGGTACGCAGAAGAAAGTAAATCTGACCGGAGCGGTGGCTGCCGTCAAAATTGACGAAAAGTTGACCAACCGTGCTTTAACCAACTTATCATCGGGTATGGAAGGTTTGGTCCCCGGACTCGCGGTAACCCAATCATCGGGTATGGCAGGTAACGACAAGGCCTCCATGATCATCCGCGGACTAGGAACAGTCAACTCCTCCTCTCCTCTTGTGGTAGTGGACGGAATGCCGGATGTCGATATCAACAGGATCAACATGAATGATGTGGAAAGCATTTCAGTACTGAAAGATGCTGCATCGTCTGCAGTATACGGTTCACGTGCTGCCAACGGCGTTATCCTGATTACCACGAAATCAGGAAAAGGATCGGGTAAGACTTCCATCAATTTCTCCAGTTCGTATGCTGCCACCAATCCTACCAAAGCGTATGATTTCATGGCTGACTATCCCCGGGCACTGACATTGGAACAAAGAGCTGCTTCAGTAAGTACACTTCGTTCGAATTACATTTATAAGGATGGCACCATCGACCAGTGGATGGCACTTGGGATGATCAATCCGCTTGCCTATCCGAATACCGATTGGTGGAATATCATTATGCGCACCGGTTCTGTTCAGAATTATAATCTTTCGGCCTCTGGCAGCAATGATAAATCAAACTTCTTCATATCGGTAGGTATCATGGACCAGAAAGGTTTGCAGATCAACAACGACAATACCCGTTACAATGCACGTTTCAATTACGACTACAAAGTCAAAAACAACGTCACCGTCGGAGTTAAATTTGCCGGCAACTGGTCGAAATATACCTATTACTATGCTGAAGGATTCACAGATCCATCTTCTACCAATACTGCCGGTTATGACATGCAGTACGCAGTCGCCGGTATGACACCATACGACCCTGTTTCCGGTAATTATGGTGGCGTAATGGCTTACAGTGAAGACCCTCAGGCTTACAATCCATACACCAACTACATCAATAACCTCAATTACCAGAATCGTCAGGAAGCCAATACAAGTATCTATGGCGAATGGTTACCGATAAAGGGTCTGACAGCACGTATTGATTATCAGTTAAATTACTACAATCAGTTCCAATGGGCTGCAGCCACACCAAACCAGGCATACAACTTTCAGACCAACTCTTACGGTTCACGTGTTTATGTTGGTGCCAATGCAGGTGTAAGCAACGCAACCAATACCGGATACAAGACACAATTGAATGGTAGCCTTAATTATCATAAACTCATCGCCAAACATCATGACCTGAATGCCATGGTAGTTTACAGCGAGGAGTATTGGTATGATCGTTATCAGTATTCCCAAAGAAATGACCGTCTCTATCCGTCACTTCACGAAATTGACGCTGCTCTGACTACCATCCAGTCAACAGGAGGTAATTCAAATACGGAGGGTCTTCGTTCATTTATTGGCAGATTAAACTATGCTGCTTATGACAAATATCTGTTCGAAGCCAATTTTCGTTATGACGGATCCTCCAAGTTCCTGCCAGGTCACCAGTTCGGATTTTTCCCTTCTGCGGCTATCGGATGGCGTTTCACTCAGGAGGATTTCCTGAAACAATACACCAAGGGCTGGCTTAGCAGTGGTAAGATGCGTGTTTCTTATGGTAGTTTGGGTAACAACAGCGGCGTTGGCCGTTACGAACAACAGCCTACACTTGGCGCCAGCGCTTACATGACAGGTGGTTCCATCGTGAATGGTTTTATTCAGCAGAAGATGACCAATGAATTTCTTTCATGGGAAACGACTTCTGTTTTAAACATCGGTTTCGACCTTGGATTTATGAAGAACCGACTGACGACAGAAATTGACTATTATGACCGATTGACTTCCGGAATGAACCAGCCATCGTCGATGTCCAACCTCCTGACAGGTGCTTACACTGCGCCACGCGTAAACATTGGCAACTTAAGGAACCGTGGTATTGAATTCAATGTGACATGGAAAGATCAGCTTGGAAAATTCAACTACATGGTTAACATGAATGCATCCTATAATTCAACCCGGCTTGAAACCTGGAGCGGTTACCTCGACAGGGGATATACCTTCCTGAACATGCCCTACCATTTTGTTTACGGATACCAGGATAACGGTATTGCCAAAACCTGGCAAGATGTTTACAATGCAACTCCTCAGGGAGCATCACCTGGTGACCTTCTTCTCAAGGACATCAACGGTGACGGAAGAATTGACGGAAACGACCAGGTTGCTCAATCTAAATTCCAGAGAGACAGGCCTACCACCAATTTTGCCTTTAATGGCAGTTGTTCATGGAAAGGATTTGACCTGAACATCCTTTTACAAGGTTCTGCCGGACGCAAAGACTACTGGCTAAACAGTTTCAATACAACCAATATTCCTCAGACCCGTTACGCTTCAAGCTGGGAACAATGGACAAACACATGGGCGGTTTCCAATCCAAATGGCGTTTGGCCTCGCCTTGCAGGTCCAGGCAACAACGTTACCACCACAGGCTTCTGGCTTGACAACCTGAGTTTTTTACGGTTCAAGAATATCCAATTGGGTTACAATCTGCCAAAGAAATGGCTAACGAAATTAACGATAGAAAACCTGCGCCTGTATGCATCCGCAGAGAATCTTGCCACATTCACTACCTTCAGGGGTCTTGACCCTGAACGTACAGGGAATTCAAGCGATATGTATCCTTTGAATAAATCGTTCGCGATTGGTATTAACCTTGGTTTTTAATAAGCTGAAATTATGAAAAGATTAAATTTAAAAATATTTGTCATCTCTGCATTGGCAGGATTGGCCTTTATGACAAGTTCATGCACGAAGAATCTGCTGGAGCAAACTCCTACAGTAGATCTGCCTTCTTCAGCTTTTTGGAATACGGAAGCTGATGCAACCACCGCGCTGATGGGCGCCTATGCTTCTGTCAGACCATTGTTTGACAGGGATTATTACATGGACGGACAGTCCGAATACGTCAGAGCCCGTGGAACAAGCTCAACCAGCGGAAACCTTCGTTTGGGCGATGCTTACAACGGCGGCAACTACAACCCAAATGGTTATGGCAGCAGTTTTGATAAAATGTACCAATACCTGTATGGTGGTGTCAACCGTTGCAACTATGTGATTGAGAATGTAAAGAAGATGTTGCCAACGGCCAAAGCCACTTCGGTTCCTGGACTCGAGGCTGTTATTGGCGAGGCCCGTTTGCTTCGTGGAATGGTCTATTTCCGCCTGATCTCCATGTGGGGAGATGTTCCTTACTTTACCAAGATTGCTTATGCTGATGCAGATGTAGCGACACTTTCAAGAATTCCTATCGCCCAGATCAAAGATTCGATCATGGCCGATTTCACTTATGCTTTCGACAAACTTCCAGCAAAGGCAGCCCTTGCCGGTCGTGCCGCGAAACCCGCTGCCCTCGCTTTCAGAGGTAAATTGCAGCTTTACTGGGCATGTTGGAATAAGAACGGCTGGCCTGAACTGGATACTTTCAAACCAAGCTCTGCTGCAGTAACTCCTGCCTATACAGCCGCTGCTGCCGACTTTAACGCAGTCATCAACAACTACGGACTTACGCTTTTCCGCAACGGTGATCCAGGCGACTGGGGAACGATGGGTACTGCAGATGTATTGCCCAATTACTTCTACCTGTTTATGCCTGCGGCCAATTCAGATCCAGAACTGATCATGGCTTTTACCCACGGTGGTACAGGTACCAGCCAGGGCGAAGAACTGATGCGCGATTTCTCAGGTCGTTCGCACGAAGGTTCACAATGCTGGGTGGCTCCTCGTTACGAGATTGCTGACAGGTACCAGTCTACCATCACTGGCGACTTTGCAGCTCCTTTGATTCCAACCAACCCAACCGTTGCAGGAGCCAGAACGAAGCTCAATTCCGCAGTCAATCCGGCCAGCTATGCCAACCGCGATTACCGTATGAAATCATCCATCATGTGGGACTATGAAATGAGTATTGGTTTGGTATCTCTTACCTCAACAGGCTGGTGCCCTTTCATCTACAAATCCTGGGCTGCACCTGTAGTGATCAACGGAGTTTCCTACCTCACCTACAACACCGACGGATGTAACTCAGGTTACGTATTCCGTAAGTTCTTGCGCAATTATGCCGGACAGGGACGTAGCGACGGTAATTACAGCTGGCCGGTCATGAGACTCGCCGATGTTTATCTGATGTATGCTGAAGCAACCAATGAGCTGAACGGACCACAGGCAGATGCCATTACGCTGGTCAACAAAATCCGTCGCCGTGGCAATCTTCCTGCTCTTGCTGCTTCAAAAACAGCTGACAAGAATACATTTTTCGCTGCCATTGATCAGGAACGTATCGTTGAATTACTGGCTGAAGGTCAGCGTGGATTTGACCTTCGCAGATGGAGAGCCATCGAAAAAGTATGGTGCCCTCCTTATGGAGTCGGTGTATGGAGAATTGATACCAATGGGGCAAACATGAGCCAATATTTCTTGAACACTTCTGAATTAGCCTACCAACAATGCTATATCTTCAGAATTCCTCCAGGTGAACGCAACCGGAATCCTAATCTGACACAGAATAAACCATGGTTGTAATGATCTTCCAAGATTCAAAAAATTTAAAATAATATACAATGAAAAAACATTTTATAACATTTCTAATCCTCGTCCTTGTCACATTTGCCTGGGTTCGTTGCGCCAAGAATCTACCGGTAGACGAAGACGGACTTTTGATCACAACCAGGGGACAATGCTATGTGGGTAATTTCGAATTACTCGGGGGTGACTTCCAGACTGTCAGGACTGCATCTGCAGTGATTGATACTACTGCCCAGACCATCAACACAACCGTCATGTTCGGCACCGACCTGAAGAATCTGTTTCCGCAGTTTTCGCTGGTAACAGATGCCAAACTGGATCCTAAAATCATCGGAAAAGTTGATTTCTCTGATTTGGGCAATCCCAAAAAGTGGACGGTTATCTCGGGTAACCGACTGGTGAGAAAAACTTACACAGTCTATATAACAGTTCAACCGAAACCTTAATACGACAGACTATGCAACGTAAATATTTAAGCTTAATCACAATAGTGTTGGTGGCCATATTCTTCACTGCCTGTCAGCAAGTAGAATATTCAGTACCACTTGGTAAAACAGGGTTGAACAATGATTGTATCAAAAGAACCCTGGGACCCAATATCGTAGGCTCTAACATCGAGTTTGCCTATGCCATGGCCCTTCCGAAATCAGAGGGAAAAATTGTTTCCGCACAGGTGGTTGCGACCATCGCAGGCGCCACGGGAACCTATCTCGAAAATAGATCATTTTACACCAGTTCAGGAGGTATCGATATTGGAGTACCTGTCGCATCAGCCTCAGTTACTACCGATATGAAAACCATGGTGACTTTCACCAAGGATACTTGTGCCGCTACACTCCGGTATTTTTATACCGTTCCTGAAGCCGCAAGAGGTGGTTCTGTATCTTTCACCTTTTCCGCTACAGCAAGCAATGGCCAGACAGTTTCGTATGACATGGGACCTTATACGGTTACCAACATGGATATGAAACTTGATCTTGTATGTACAGACAACAACGCCATGTATTTGTCAATAGCCGACATGGCCTTGTATACTGCGGCAGGTGCCGCTGCCAATGCAGCCAATATCGACCTGGTGTACCTGTACCGCAACATCGCAGGAATCACATTTACACATGCCCTTGTTTCGCCTGCAGCAAGTACGGATTACCTTCCCGGAATAACATTACCCACAGGTGTAAACAAGAGCACCAAGATGTCTAAAACATTCGCACTCAATGATTTAAATCTTGCCCGCCTTCAGTATGGCATCTTTATCGACGATGTTGATTTCAAGGTACTTGACTTCACCAATGCGCCGAATTTTGAGATCAACCTCAAGGCACAAGCCGGTACATGGGTCGAAACTGCCGATGGTAAATACAGGGCCTTCATTTACATCAATGCAGTCAACAATACAGCTCCAAGCATGACTGTCAGCATCAAGCGTTACAAAATGAAGTAACCTGCTTTTTAAAAAGAGCCGTTGATGGCAGATTCCTGTCATCAATGGCTCTCTTTTTTTAGCTGTTAGCTGTTAGTTTGAATAGTAGTAATATACAGCGCCAAAACGATTGCAAATAAATAGCAATGAATAAAAGATCAATAATTGGAACAACCGTCTGTTTGATTCTTTTCGCATGTATCTGGCCTGACGGATCTGCTTCGGCCCAAAAATTCATCCATCCCGGGATTGACCAGACTGCCGCCGATATGGCTTACATGAAAAAACAGGTTCTGGCCGGCGAACAACCCTGGAAAGATGCTTTCGAAAGGTTAAAAACCACAACTGACCTTCAATTTCAGGTTATTCCATTTGCTCATGTATTAAGAGGCCCCTACGGAAAACCAAATATTGGTGGCGACGACCTTTCCAAGGGTTCAAATATGGCCTATAATTGCGCTTTGATGGGTTTCCTTACAGGCGACAAGGCCTATTCCGAAAAAGCGAAGGAGATCATCAATGCCTGGACACCGGCGCTTTGGGATCTGGACTACAACGACGCCAAACTGCTTGCAGGCTGGACGGGACATATTCTGTGCAATGCCGCAGAAATTCTCCGCTATACCGATTCCGGCTGGCAACAAAAAGACATTGACCGTTTTACGCAGATGCTGATGACGGTTTACTACCCTCTGATTCGTTTTTATTACCCCCAGGCCAATGGTAACTGGGACGGTGCCATCATCCATACGGTTCTGGCCATGGCCATTTTTACCGACAACCGCGAAATGTTTGAAAATGCCCTCGGCCATTTCTACCATTCGCCTGTCAACGGAAGCATATTCAAATACATATACCCAAGCGGACAATGTCAGGAATCGATGCGCGACCAGGGGCATGTTCAACTTGGCCTCGGCGAATTTGCCGGTGCAGCGAAAGTTGCCTTCACGCAAGGAGTAGACCTGTTTTCCATCGCAGACAACAGAATCGGCCTTGGGTATGAATATACGGCTCAATTCCTGTTGGGGAAAACACCACATTGCTACGGAAAAATCTCTGACCGTGCCATGACCCTCCGCGACGATTACGAATATGTTTACAGGCATTATGCAGCCAAGGGTATCGAACTCCCCTTTACCAAAATTGCCGCAGATTCAGTGCGGACCAAAGCAGGAAGAAGTGTACTGACCGCATTTCGGGCTCCTGCCGGGAAAGCTGCCAATCCAATGAAAACACCGGTATCCTCCAAAATTGCCTATCCTGCCGGAGCAATGAACATCGCCGTCAGTCCGGTACCCTATGATGCCATCCGGGTTAAACCGGGCGAATCCATCCAGACAGCACTCGACGAAGCCGCCGGCAAAAAGGGCTGGGTGATCGCAACCACCGGACTGCACAAACTACCAGGAACCCTCAAGATTCCTTCCGGTGTGACCCTTTCGGGGGAAGGCCTGGGAACTATCCTTATGCTCGATCCTGCCACAGGTTTGCGCGATGCCATCATGAATGCAACTGACGATCTGCATGATTTCACCGTTTGTGACCTTGTTCTGGAAGGTGCACCCGATCCGGATCCGGGCAGCGACCCGAATAGCAGGCGTTCCTATCGGGGATCCTACAACAGGGGTGGATTCCTCTTCTATGGAAAACAGGAAGGAGCCATGAGAAATTTAACTTTCAGAAATCTGACAGTCAGAAATTGCACCTTCAATGGACTGTTCATCACCGGTGCTACTCAGGTAAAAATACTTTGCTGTGATTTGAACGAAAACGGGGTGAATGTTCCGTCGGGTGCACGGCAACTGCACAATCTGCTCTTGTCGCATTGTGCTGAAGTAACCATTAGCGACAGCCGTTTGGATACTTCTCCCCTGGGTTGCGGAATTGCATTGACCAATTGCAACAAGGTGAAGGTGAATAACTGCGAACTGGCCCGAAACGGATGGTATGGCCTATTGGTTTCTGAAAGCAGTGATGTGTCGGTCAGCGGTTGTCTGGTTGAAGCCAATGATGCCGAAGGAATTATGGTGCAATACCTGTATGCAGGCTCAAAAAACATCAACATCAGCAACAATTTGATTCATTACAACAACGGATTTGGTGTTACCTCCTATGCTGCAAAAAATATAAAATCAGAAGGAAATTCCTACGCAGGAAACGGTACAGATCTAAAATCAAATGAACTGATCAGCCCGCTGAAATTGATCCTCATGCAATAATGCCGAAAATTGGCCTGTCAGGTAACTAAAGTCTGACAGATCTCATTCAAAAAAGATTGATGTGAAAAACATATCCCTGATCATCGTGTTCCAGGTATTTCTTTTTTCGGCCTGTGCGCAGGAAAAAAAAGTAGAAATCAGCAATGGCACCCTGATATTTCAATCCGGATTTGAGCCGGATTCCAAAGTAGTTCCAAGTGGATCCGATGCCGACATAACGGGTACCGACCATTCACTCTCCGATCACAATAACTGGGTCACGGATCTGGATAACAATCCGGACATCGGAAACTTCAGTCTGCAATACCAGGGTGGCGACTCCACGCAACGATTTGCAAAAATCATACCGGAACCCGGAAATCCGGCCAACCATGTGCTGCACTTCTGGCTCAACGAAGCCAATGTGGAAGCCTCCAAAGGCCGGATTCAGGGCAACCTGTACGGAAACAAGGGCATGAAGGAGTTTTACCAGTCGGAAAGGATATTCCTTCCCAACGATTTCAATACAGTAAGGACCTTTCCCAACATCATCAACTGGTTGACCATTGCCGAATTCTGGAACAACATCACCTGGAGCCAGACGGTTCCCTTCGGCTTCAGGATCACACTTGGAATCGGCAAACCGGTTGCCACCGAAAGTGACCTCTATTTCATCCTCGACGCGCAAAATTGCGAGTTGTTTGCCGATGGCAGCCAGAAATATACCACCTTATGGTCTGAAACCAATCAGAAACAGAAGATTCCAATCGGGAAATGGTTTACCCTTGAATATTACTACAAGGAAGGCAATGCCGAAAACGGCAAATTCTTTCTGACCATACAACCGGATGGAGGGGAGAAAGTGATAATTTTTAATCTGACTGCCATCACACACAACTCCAAAGATCCCAATCCTGATGGTTTATCCGATTTCAATCCCATCAAATTATATACTTCCAAATCTTTGATAGATTACATGCGCGGACAGGGTAAAACCCTACAGGTGTATTGGGATGACTTTAAACTTTGGAAGGACAAACGCCCCTGATAGCCTCTCTTACTTCGCAGGAAGATTACCTTTTCATCATCCATTATGCAAGAGTGTTTGTCAGTCGAATTAACATGAAATGAGCAAAACTGGAAGTCATCAAAAGAAATCAAAAACTCTTGCGAATTCAGATTTCATTTTATAAAATTTAATTACATGAAACGAGCATAGGCAAGCTCCAAAATAGGCGATGAAAATATACCTGCGAGTTCCATTAGTACGATCTGAAATACAATAATTTACTAACGATATTTACGAATGAAGCATATGATCCTGATTTTGGTCTTTTTGATGGGATTTCCGGGAATGAAAAGCTCCCTTGCCGGGAACAACCAGGACCTGGAACTTCTCAGAAAAAAAGTGACAGCTGAACTACTCTTACAGAAAGTGGATGAACCGCGCATCAAAGAGTTGATGTCCACCCTTCGGGAAGACGGCAGTTGGCCGGGTATCAACTATACCGATCTCTCCAGGATCGGATATGAAAATGTACGACACCTCAACAACATCTGGGTTTTGTCTTCCGCCTACAGGAGTTCAGGCACACCTTTTCGAGGTGACAAACAGTTGCTTGCCATCATTCATAAGTCCCTTACCTTTTGGACCAACAAAGATTTTATCGCAGGAAACTGGCATACCAATGAGATTTCCAATCCAGAGCAGCTGATCCATATATTGCTGGTCCTCGACGGTGACCTGGAAGAAAGCCTGAGAGCGCAAGTTGTCATCCTGGCCTCAAGGGCCAATCTCGATGCATGGGGTGCCCGCCCCGGCGGGGATTTGATCAAAATTGCCGGAATCATGGCGGAACTTGCACTCTATAACAGAGATGAGTCGTCGCTTCAAACGGCCATCGATGCCATGACACGCCAGGTAAAAATAACAACCGGACTGGGTATCAAGGCCGATCTTGGATTTCACCACCGGGTCGACAGGGTAACTTCCATTCTTACTTATGGAACGAACTATGCGGCTACCTTCTCCGACTGGGCCTATCTGTTTTCCGGAACACGTTACGGCTTTCCGGCAGAGGCCACCCATCTCCTGATCGATTATTACATCGACGGCATTTCCAAATCGATGGTTCATGCCTGGTACCGGGCTCCGGGACTGATCAACCGCGACATGTCGCGAAAAGGAGCCCTCGGCCCAGTGGATAATGAGATTCCCCTTAAGTTATCGCTGGTTTCGGACTACCGAAAACAGGAACTTGAGAACATCGTAAAAATCCGAAATGGAGCGCAGAAACCCAATCTCACCTACAACAAGTTTTTCTGGCACTCTGAATATGCAATTCATCAGCGACCGGGCTATTATTCCACCGTCAGGATGTTTTCAAACCGGAACTACACCATGGAATTCCCGCACAACATGGAATCACTCAAGCATCATCATTACGCGGATGGCGCCAATTTTATTTCCGTAACCGGAAAAGAGTACAGCGATATATTCCCTGTTTGGGACTGGCAAAAAATCCCGGGAACGACGGTTGTGCAAAGACCTTCGCTCCCACCCTACACCGAGATCGTCAAGAAGGGGAAAACCGGTTTTGTTGGAGCAGTCACCGATGGCACTTATGGGGCCTCATCTTTTGATTTTGAAAGTCCGCTTGATCCATTGCGGGCCAAAAAAGCCTGGTTCTTTTTCGACAAGGAATATGTCTGCCTCGGCGCAGGAATCACATCTTCCTCTGATTTCGCAGTGAACACCACCATCAATCAGTGCCTGCTGAAGGGTGAAGTGAGGGCCAGTTCAGGGAAAGACAAAACCACTTTATCCATTGGGGAACATCAACTAAACAAAGCCGATTGGGTGATTCACGACGGCATCGCCTATGTTTTCCCAAACCCGACGGATGTTTTGATCAACAACAAAACCTATTCAGGAAACTGGCATGATCTGGTCAGTACGACCCGTAAACTTGGTTCCGACCTGGAAACGAAAGATCTTTTCTCCCTTTGGATCGACCATGGCAAACAACCAAAAAATGCCGCATATGCCTACATCGTGGCGCCCGGCATTGATATTTCAAAAGAAAATCCGGCGCGGATCGCCTCCCGGGTGAAGATTCTCTCGAATACCAGTCAGGTACAGGCTGTTCATCAACTTGAACTGAATATCACACAGATCGTTTTTTACGAACCCGGTACAGTTGCTTTAAACAATGGACTCAAACTGTCAGCACTCAATCCATGTATGGTTATGCTCAAAAGTGCAGGTGATCAAATCAACGAAATCACGGTAGCTGACCCGGGTCGCAAATTGAAATCATTAAACATCACGGTTCCTGCCGTTTTTACCGGTAGCGGAGCCAACTGGAAAACCGTTGGAAACAAAAAGCAAAATACCACAGATATCACTTTCAAACTCCCTTCAGGTGATTTCGCCGGTCAAAGTATGACCATCAGGAACAATACTTTTGATTCCGGATCTTACAAGGAAAATATCGCTGCAAATGCTGAATCTGGCAAAATTGATCAACCTGTAAAATCGGGTATCCATCAGATCGGTGAACATTACGGAGGCGGCATCGTTTTCTGGACGGATGAAACCGGAACCCACGGATTAATTGCTTCTACCACAGACCAATCCGATGCCATTCAATGGAGAAATGGTCCGTCAAAGGCTTCAAAGCATTATGGCGACCATGGCGACAGGGTTGTCAATGCCAGGAAAGACGGGATTGGCGCCGGAGAAATGAATACCATGCTCATCATCGCGCAAATGACAGACGATGATATCACAGGCAACTTTGCCGCTAAGACCTGTTCATTATTTGAACAGGACGGCTATGGCGACTGGTATCTTCCTTCAAAATCCGAACTGAACAAAATGTATCAGAACAAAGATTTGATTGGCGGATTCGGCAACGACATGTACTGGAGCTCTACCGAGTTGAATGTCGGATTCGCATGGTGCCAGAATTTCACGGGTTATGGCGGACAGTTCAACCAAAATAAGTCGTCTGCCTGTGCAGTTCGTTGTATCAGAAGATTTTAAGTGCAAATTTCTACCAATCAAATAAAATGCTGATAAAAACCTCATGGTCCTACCGGATTTCAATCGAAAAACAAAATAGAAACAAATGAAACGAGCATGGGCCAATCCCACACAAGGCAATGTAAATTCGCTGCGAGTTC
>JBAXUL010000189.1:0-5314 GCA_037129695.1 Prolixibacteraceae bacterium | reverse complement strand
AAGCCGGGTTATGGTTACTATTTTGAAATATAACGATTTTGAAACAGAAGATGCGAAACAGATATAAATCCTTCAAATGGAAATTGTTCACCAACTATTTCCTCCTTTTTTTTGTTTTCCTGCTCTCCATTTTGATTTATCAGAATCTGCATGAAAAGCAATTCAAGATCTCTCTGCTTGAAAACAGGTTAAACGGGCATACAGATTTTATAGACAAATACATTCAGGAGGAAATGTTGCTCAATCCCGATCGCCTGAGTAATCTGGATTCGCTGAAAACGCTCATTCCTCCTTCCCAGACAAGGATCACGATACTCGACCTTCAAGGTGATGTCCTATATGACAACCTTGTGAATAATTACAGGAATCTGGAAAATCATTCCCACAGACCTGAATTTCAAACGGCTATGAAATCGGGTTCAGGTTTCAACATACGCCATTCTACAACTACGGATGTCGAATACTTTTATTACGCAAAACGCTATAACAAACTAATAATCAGATCGGCTGTTGTCTATAATTTTGAGCTTCGAAATGATCTGAACATTGACAGGGCATTTATGTTCTATTGCTTGTTTCTGTTTGTCCTCTTCGGCACCATTTTGAGGCTAATTACAAAACGACTGGGTGATTCAGTGGCTATGTTAAAGGATTTTGCGCTGCGTGTACGTATGGGACAGGCAATGAATGAGGATTTAAAATTTTCAAATGATGAAATTGGTGTCATTAGCAATGAGATCAGCAGTCTCTTTGAACAGTCAAGAATTGCCAAAGCCGATCTTTTACAGGAAAAGGAAAAGTTGATCAGTCATCTTTTTGTGCTGAAGGAAGGAGTCGCCTTTTTCTCACCGCAGAAAAAAATCATTCTGAATAACAGCCATTTCATCTTCTACATCAATATCATAGCAGAAGAATCGACCATTCCTGCAGAAAAAATATTCGAACTGAGCGAGTTTTCAAGGATTAATACCTTTGTAGACCAGATTATGACTGACAACCATGTTCTGCCTTCATCCGAACTGCCCAGGATTGAATATTCCGTTCAGAGGGATGGATCTCATTTTCAGATTCAATGCATCATTTTTCAGGACATGAGCTTTGAGATTTTGATTACGGACAATACCCAGCTTGTAAAACGGAGCATGATGAAACAACAAATCACCTCCAACATCGCACATGAACTCAAAACACCGATAGCCACGGTAAAAGGTTATCTGGAAACACTACTGAATAATCCCGAACTGGAGCCTAAAAGACAACAATATTTCATTGAAAAGGCACACAGCCAATCGGAACGTCTCACCCAGCTGGTCAATGACATAGCCCTGCTTAACAAGATCGAAGAGTCTTCCGAACTCTACCCAAAAAACCTGATTATGGTTAAAAAACTGGTGGACGAGGTGATCGAAAGCTTTCATGATCAGATTCTTCAGAAATCAGTGACTATTGAATCAAATATTGCAGGTAATGTGACACTCAATGCCAACCACTCCCTGTTGTTTTCGGTCTTCAGAAACTTAATGGAGAACTCACTCAATTACGGAGGCGACGGCATAAAAATCGAGCTGACCAATTACCATGAAGATGCAAATTATCATTACTTCTCATTTGCAGACAATGGTCCTGGGGTAGCGGAAGAACATCTTCCACGCATTTTTGAGCGGTTCTACCGGGTAGATACCGGCCGGTCGCGCAAACAGGGAGGTACTGGCCTCGGCCTTGCCATTGTCAAAAATGCCATCCTAAGTTTCAAAGGGGATATTTCAGCAAGAACGCATAAGGGCGGAGGATTGGAATTTATTTTCTCCCTTCCAAAGTAATCAACTGAATATCAATCAATACTGAATTAAAAACCTTTGTGTCCTTTGTGGTTAAGTTCTATTTTTCACCACAAAGAACACAAAGGTCTACTCAATAAGCGTAAAATCAAGGCTTCCGATCGGAATCCAGGAGGATTCTTCCCATGCGTTTTTATCCCGCTCGCGAAGTAAAAACTCAATTTTGTATTTTCCGGGTGTACGCAAATCAAATGGAAAAGCCACTGTTCCCGGATTGTTACAATAGGAACTTTGGCGATTGGCCGGATTGAAGCCATCTGCTTCCCCATTCGGTCTTCGGAGAATGTATCCGAAAATAAACAACGGGTTGTTGTTGCTGTTTTTATAAGTGGATGCCAGAGGCCCAGTCAGCCAAACACCGAATTGATGACCCGCGTTCCAGGCACCTGTCACTTCATTCACACGAAAGGTGTTTTGGCATTGCAATACCTTAATCTCCTTGTCATACGAATCCGATCCGGTAGAAACAACATCAAAAATACCGACACCCCATCCCTTCAATTGCCACTGCTGGTACCTGAAAGGAATTACAGGAAACGGATTCGAATTATTTCCGCTTATGACCATGGTTGCAGTTGGACCGGATCCAGCATTGCTTTTGGTGAAATTCAAATTGAATTCTTTGATGAAAACTTCCCTTTTGGATTCCTTTTCATCCATGACCATGCGAATCTTCCAATTTCCAAAAGATGGATTACTTCGATCATTGCTGCGCTCCCAGAAAAGTGCAGGAAGCGTGAAAATCTGCTCAGAATAACCTTGTTCATCAAATCCGTACCGCTGATTCCAAACTTCAGATCCATCGGGACGAATTACCTGAATCTTGAAATAATAATCGAAAGTGCCGTATTGGCTCAAATTCCCCTGCCTTTGCACACGCATGAAAAATTTCACCTGTTTGTTCACCTTATCCAAAGGAGTCTCAAATACCCACCCGGTCTGATCGGGTGTCATCCCAGATTCGATCACAGCTGGCTGCGCATCACCCTTCACAGGCCACAAAAGAACTAATCCGACCAACAGAAACAAAAAATTGAATCGAAATCCATCACTTATATTTCTCGCATTATTAATCTTTTCCATTTTTTCGGGGATTAAAATTAAAGTTTGGACGTATTATTAGGATGAAACCAAGATACAACAAAGGTAATTGTACAACTATATAACTCAAATTTACACTAAATTGTTGCAGGGTCTCATCTCTGTTTGAAAAAATTTAGGTTATTTTGACTACATAATTCATATCACAAGAGTCACAGGAAAAGCGCATGATTGGAAAACTCCTGCAGAAATGATCATGTACCTTTCGAATATCTTTTGGTCCATAATAATCATAAGTCAGATTCATGAAAGACAAAATAGCTTCACTCAACCAGAAATTTGCCAAAACGGATGCGATCGGGCTGTTGTCCCACTTTCTCAGCGAATACAAGGGTCGTATTGCCCTTGCGAGCAGTTTGGGGCTTGAAGACCAGGTGCTGACCGAGATGGTCTGTTCCATCGATAAAAATGTCAAAATCTTCACTTTGGATACAGGCAGATTATTCCCTGAAACCTATGATTTGATCCATCGCACCAACCAAAAATATGGCATTCAGATGCATGTGTATTTTCCGGAAGCACACCATGTGGAGGAGATGGTCAGGGAAAAAGGCATCAATCTTTTCTACAATTCAATAGCCGACCGCAAAAATTGTTGTCGTATCCGGAAGATCGAACCCCTGAACAGGGCTTTTTCCGGGCTTGATATCTGGATTTGCGGTTTGAGAAGGGATCAGTCAGTCACAAGAGCTGAAATGATGCCCATCGAATGGGATGAATCCAACGGAATAATCAAGCTTAATCCATTGATCGACTGGTCAGAAGAACAGGTTCGCAATTACATCCAGTCGCACAAAATACCTTACAATCCATTGCACGACAAAGGATATCCAAGTATAGGCTGTCAGCCGTGTACCCGTGCCGTTCTTCCCGGCGAAGATCTTCGCGCCGGCAGATGGTGGTGGGAAAATCCGGACACCAAAGAATGCGGCCTGCATAAAAGATAAAGGCTAATAGCTAACAGCTAACAGCTATTTTCCAACATCTAATTGCTAATAGCAATTATTCATGTACCTTTGCGCAAAATTAATTAGAAGCAAATACATGCTATTTCGTTCATTAAACATCATAGAACCAATATTAAAGGCAGTTGAAGAAGAGGGATACACTGTTCCAACACCCATTCAGGCAGAAGCAATTCCTATCATTCTACAAGGGACTGACCTTTTGGGATGCGCGCAGACAGGTACAGGAAAAACCGCTGCATTCGCCATACCTATACTTCAACTATTAAGTGCCAACAAGAGTTTTGGTAAAACAAAAAAAATCCGGAGTCTGATCGTTACCCTGACCCGTGAATTAGCCATTCAGATTGAAGAGAGCTTCAAGGCATATGGCAGACATGCCGGATTAACCTATACCGTTTTATTTGGAGGAGTTGGTCAAAATCCACAGACAGCCGCATTGAAAAAAGGCGTGGATATAGTTGTTGCCACACCGGGACGACTTCTGGATTTGATGAATCAGGGATTTTTGTCATTAAGGGATGTGGAAATTTTCGTTTTGGACGAAGCAGACCGGATGCTGGACATGGGATTTATTCACGATGTCAAGAAATTAATCGCCGTTCTTCCCAAAAACAGACAATCATTGTTTTTTTCTGCGACCATGCCACCCGACATTGTCAAATTAGCCAATTCGATCCTCCATAACCCGGTAAAAGTTTCGGTAACACCCGACTCATCTACCGTGGAAATCATCCAGCAATCCGTATTTTTTGTTGATAAAGGAAATAAGAGTGCCTTGCTACTTGAAATCCTGAAAAATCCCAAGATCAAAACTGTTTTGGTTTTTACAAGGACCAAGCATGGTGCCAATACAGTAGTTAAAATACTCCTCAAGCACGACATAACTGCAGAGGCCATCCATGGAAACAAGGCACAAACAGCCAGACAACGTGCGCTTGCCAATTTCAAGGATCAAACCACCAGGGTTTTGGTCGCGACAGATATCGCCGCGCGGGGAATAGACGTGGACGACCTGCAATATGTTATCAATTATGAAATGCCCAACATACCGGAAACGTATGTACACAGAATCGGAAGGACCGGACGTGCAGGAGCCGAAGGAACTGCTTATTCTTTTTGCGACGCGGAAGAGAAGGAATACCTCCGGGATATCGAGAAGCTGATCAGCAAGAAAATCCCAGTCTCAGAGAACCCGATGTTTCCATTGATGGATCACAATCCGGTCAAAACGCCAAAACAACAACAAGGAAGAGGAAATTCCGGTCATTCAAGACCCAAGCAGGTGGTTGCAAGGAATCCGGTTGTGGCTTCCAGGACTCCTAAAATACTGATTCGCAGAAGACAAAGTTAAAAAAAGGCAAAAGGCAAAAGTAGGCACTCGTTCTGAAAATTCAAAGTTGATACATA
>JBAXUL010000188.1:0-5340 GCA_037129695.1 Prolixibacteraceae bacterium | reverse complement strand
TATGGCAAGAATGAAAATCTTGAATCCTAACCCTTAGATGAACAGACCATCTGAATCTCTTTTTTGTCAATAAAAAGAGAAGAAAAACTTAAAAAACCGATTGCTCATCCTGCGGTTAACAGCTTCGATTTTCGCGATGCAAAGAAAAGATTTTTTTTCCAAAAAGACAATAGGCTTCTCAAAATAAATGTTTGCTATTCACTGGAGCAAAAACTGAAGCAGCAAACACTGAAAAATGGTTCACCGTCCCATGTTATTGAAATACAAACCACTCCTGCCCCTTTGCAGGAATGACGAAATCGATCAAGACGCTGCCGGATGAATCAATTGGAAGAACGTTGGTCTCTCCTTTTGAATTAATGACATTCGTGCGGCTTTTTATTCCAGTATAATACAAATCAACTCTGATCCTCCTGTGTATCGGCGAATTCAGCGGATTATAAATCATCAGCAATCCTTTTTCAAGTCCCAGCGGATCAACATGAAGAATAGCGTCATAATCATTTCCGTCGGGACGCCGCACATGAACGATATCACCATCCAGTATCTGACGATGTTTTTTGTAAAAACTGACCCAATGCCTGACCATCTCTTTGGTTTCGGGGGCATCATACAGTTGCGGTCCCCTGTAGCATGCCTGAACACCTGCTCCGAAAAGGTTGGCCAGACGCTGCCCGTAATGTGGCAGATGCTCTTTGAGTGGCTCTATGGTGGCAGCCGTGCCTCCTCCCTGGTACTCCACCAAGGGGACAAACATCCACCCCATCGAGGGAGTCTTTCGCCAGGTGCCGTCGAAAATATTCTGGCGTTCTATGATCTCCTGTTGTTCGCGTGGAAGCGACCAGTTGGATTCGCGGTAACCCATCCCGCATTTATTGCTTCCGTTCAGGTAATAATTATCGGGGACGTTCAGGTAAATTCCCTTTCCCCGACACCAGTTGTAGAAATCCGAGATTCTTTTGTGCTGTGTCCATTGCGAATCATCTATCCCTTGGTGTCCCGGATGGACTTTTGACATGCAGAGGTCACCGGGATAGTTTCCATCGTGTTCAAGAATATCCAATCCCGTCTTTTGATAAAATTCATAGAGCTGCTCAAAATAGGCTATTCCCCACTCACTGTCCAGACAAGGTGAATGACCGAACCGCGGCTTTAATCCTTCGGGAAGCAATACATCCTCTTTTGGATTAATACTCCTGCTTGCAAGTAAAGAATAACCTCCAAGGGCAATCCCTTTGGAATGGGCGTATTCTGAAAGCGTCTTCATCCGCGTGATATTCGCATCACTTTTGTCTTCCAGATTGAAGCCGCTGCCAAATGTCATGATCACCATTTCGAAACCTACCTCAGCACATTGATCAATGGCTTTTTTGACCGCTTCATCATCTGCCTGCCGGACGTGCATCAATATTGGATTTTCGGTCACCCAGGGTGCCAAAGCACGAATGACACGCCGCTCTTCAAGTCCTTTGCGCTCACGGTCATTTCCGTCATGCAGCAACTCCCATGCGCGGTAGGCACTGAAAGTCATGCCGGGTTTAACCTCCTGCGCCGGTCCTGTTTTGGGGGAAATCTCAAGAAGGCAAGGCATGGTCCGGTCATAGTTTACCTGGGTAAGATAGAGCGGGTCGGCGCTCCATTTCGCACTTGTTTCATACACCTGCTCATTACTCGTTCCGCCGAAACTATAGTCTGTCAAAACTGTGATATTGGGATAAGACCAGTTGACGCGCCCGTCCACCTCACTTTCCGGCTCGGTTACGGCAAGGATCTCACTCTTGAAGCGATCCACCTTGATGGATTGACCGGAGTTATTTTCGACCGTCACCCATTTGCAAAAGAGCGGCATGTTGTCGTAAAGTTCATAATGCACAGATACCACGAGTCCCCGCAAGGATTCAGGATTCAATGAAGTATCCGATCGCTTTTGTTGCTTCAGGATCAACCGGATGGCGTCATCCTCCAGCCGGTAGGTAAAGATCAGCTCTTTCCCCGGAGCGGGCCAGGGTAAATCTTTAGGCATCCATTCCGCTCTTTTTTTCCATGGAAATCGGGCTTTGATGGCTTCGATCCTGTAATCCTGCAATTGAAAGGAGGCCGGATCAGCGGTCATCTTGTTGATCCATTCCGGCAGCAGGAAATTGTGGATTGGCTGACCCGTCAGTCCACCTACCGGAATCGCTAATCCATTGATGACAAATTCAGCTTCAGGCCGCACCGACCGCAAAAAAGACTTGTTTTCCGACAGCAGATTCAGTGAAACAGTTGCTCCATTTGGTTTCAAAGTGAAAACCCTGTCCACCAGTCCGTTGGAAAACACCAATTTCCCATCTAATGTCTTAAACAGTTGCGCATTGGCAGAAACCGGTGCTACCAGCCAATCTGCATCAATAGTCAAATGCGATTGGTCATAAACAGGCAACGCAGGATTTTTCTGAGCTGCCAATAGAATGGGACAGAAAAGGAGAATCAGCAAGAGTATTCTCATTTTGATTTCGTGTTCATGCATCAATAATTTGCTAATTGGCTGTAACCAAATGGTAGTTCTCCCCCTTTACCGAAGAAAATGAAAGCAGGTATCCATCTTCAGTTTTTTTGGATGAGACAGAAGAACCTTCAATATGCACCGGAATGTTGGTTTGCACCTTGCACAATCCGCCACATAACGACTTCACTGCAGCCTCAGATAGTTGATGATTCTTCCATTCCATGCTTACCAGGAAACCGCCTCTGGCAACCAAACCTCCAACACTACCTTTTTCCCACACTTTCGGCAACGCGGGCAACAGATCGATGCAATCGTTGTGACTTTGCAGCAGCATTTCTGCCATACCAGCAGTCCCTCCGAAGTTTCCGTCGATCTGGAAAGGGGGATGGGCGCAGAAAAGATTATAAAAAGTCCCACCACCGTTGTTGAAGTCGATTCCCAGATTTCCTGAAGGCCTGAGCAAATTTTTCAGCATCAGGTAGGCATGATCTCCATCCTTCAGTCTGGCCCAGAAATTGATTTTCCATGCCAGCGACCAACCTGTTCCTACGTCGCCCCTACCCTCGAGGCTTTTTTTTACGGCCTGTGCCATATCTGGATTTTCATGAATATTTAATCCGGTTCCTGGATAAAGCAGATACAAATGGGAGACATGCCGGTGTGTTGGCTCTGTTTCGGGGAAAGCTTTGGCCCATTCCATCAATCGCCCATCAGGAGCTATCTGCGGAACTGCAAGATTGGCTAGGGCTGTCCTTATTTTTTGATGAATGGGATCCTGAAGGTTCAATACTGCAGCCGCCTTGAGAACATTGGTAAATAATTCATGAATGATCTCCTGATCGTGAGACGGACCCATGCTGATCTGGCAATTGGAACCATCAGGTGCCTTGAAGGCATTTTCGGGGGAAGCAGCCGGACCGGAGACCAGCTTCCCGGTTACCGGATCCTTCACCAGCCAGTCAAGATAAAATTCGGCAGATTTCTGCATGACGGGATAAACCCTTTCGAGGTATTTCCGATCGAGGGTAAAGGTATAATGATCCCAAAGGTGCTGGCACAACCAGCCGCCTGCGCCGACGTGCATCCCCCAGCCCGGATTTTCACCCGGGGCCGTAAAGCCCCACACACTGGTGATGGGATGGACAACCCAGCCCTTTGCATGATATTGAACGGAAGCCGTCAGTTGACCCGGACGCACCAGTGATTCGATCAGATCGGTGAGCGGAGGATGGCATTCGGAAAGGTTCGTCACATCTGCAGGCCAGTAGTTCATTTGCACGTTGATGTCCGTGTGGTAATCCCCGTTCCAGGGTGTCTGTATCTTGTTACTCCAGATGCCCTGCAAATTGGCAGGAAGAGATCCTTCCCGCGAGGAGGAGATCAGCAGATAACGGCCAAACTGAAAATATAGCTCCTGGAGACGAAGGTCATCCGGTCTGAATTTCTGGCTTTTCAATCGGCTATCCGTCGGGATGGTATCTGTTTCATTGTCAGAAAGTCTCAGATTTACTTTTCCGAACAGGGAAGAATAATCTGAAACATGCTTTTTTAGCAATACCTCAAATTTGAATGCTGAAGCTTTTGTCAGCTGATCAAGTGTCGTTTGATGGGGATCAGCCCCTTTGTAAGTTGGATATTCCAGTTTGTAATCTGTAGCGGCAGTCAGGAAAAGGGTCACCTCATCCGCATCTTTGACCGAAAGTTTGCCATCCTTGCAGACAACTATACCACCTTGGGCAACGGCTTTTAATCGGACTGCATAAGACATCCCTGAGCCGCCTTTCCCGTCATCCAGTCTGCCTGACATCATCAGGTGATCCTTTTCAGAAATAGTGGCAAATCTCTCCGGACGAGTTAATACCGATGAAAAACTGACGGCGCCTTTTCTGTCTGAAGTGAGATGCATGACGATGGACCTATCCGGATAACTGGCAAATATCTCGCGGACATACCGAATCCTGTTTTGAAGATAGGTTACCCGAACAACTCCCCTGGACAGATCGAGTTCACGTGTGTAGTCGGAATAGGCAGCCGACTGCCCGAAATCGAGCCACCAGTCACCCAGAGTCTGGAAAGAACCAAACGGCACCCCTGCGCCATTCCCTTTCCCTGAGCCGGCTCCTTTGCATATCTGTGTCTTTTCTGTAAGTTCGGTCGCCTCCTTGTATTTACCCTCCCAGATCAGCTGCCTGATTTTTGCCAGAGCGGGATATGCCTCGGGATTGTTGTTGTCATCAGGAGAACCCGACCAAAGGCTTTTTTCGTTGAGTTGAATCCGCTCTTTGTTCACATCCCCAAAAACCATGGCTCCGACAAAACCATTGCCAACAGGAATTGCTTTAAGCCATTCGGCATCATTTTTCCAGCCGTTTTTATCATCTGTTGATGTAGCGTCGGCTGGATGAGCATACCAGATTCGTAGAGGCAATTGACTGGTTTCAGCCAGAAGGATACCTGGACTAAAAAGAACAAGGAAAAGTAGCAGATGTTTCATGCTGAGGTTTTAGTTGAAATAGTATACGAAAATAGAAAATATCATTCAAAAAATTTGTCCCCCTTCCAGTTTGACGGATTGTTGCTGATGTATGCCGAAATACGTTGATATGCCTGATCATTGCGGATAATATGGTCGTAAAAGCGCGGTTGCCAATTGAAATTCAATCCAAATCTGTGGGCATGTCTGGATATCGCCGATTGTAGGAACCGACAATGGATGAAAAGGTTTTTTTTGCCCTGATTCCGGAAACAGCGTTGCCCGGGTTTCATTAAATTTTGGTGGCAGGACGGTAGAGACAAGGCATGCCTTGTCTCTTGTTCATTGTCAAACACACCCACCTCTGTATCAGTATTTG
>JBAXUL010000187.1:0-5340 GCA_037129695.1 Prolixibacteraceae bacterium | reverse complement strand
CCCTTCGACAAGCTCAGGGACCGGTATTTAGCACCCTAATATATGACCCTTCGACGGGCTCAGGGACCGGTAATTAACACCATAATAGACCCTTCGACAAGCTCAGGGACCGGTATTTAGCACCCTAATATATGACCCTTCGACAGGCTCAGGGTGCAAAATCCTGGAGTCGTGCTCGCCCACTCTCCATGTCCCCAAGTCTTCCATTCTTTTTCGTGCCAGTCGTCCCCTCGTTACTCCGTTGGCGCCTCAATCTTGCATTCTACCTCCCCAATCAGGGTTGTTTGGGTGCAACTGTGAATTTTCACCCTGACTAAATCGCCGATATCTATCCCTTTGCTTGGAAAAACGACCACTTTATTCTGTGAACTTCTGCCGAAAAATTCGGTTTTTTTCTTTTTGGAGACTCCCTCAGCCAGCACCTCCACTGTCTTTCCAATATCGCGTTGATTGCTTTCGAGAGAGAGCCTGTTTTGCAACTGAATGATTTCCTCCAGTCTTCTTGATTTTACCTCCTCAGTAACATCATCCTCAAAATGATCCGCTGCATAGGTGCCGGGGCGCATCGAGAATTTGAACATGAAGGAAGTATCAAACTGAACCTCTTCCATCAATTGCAGGGATTGAATATGATCCTCTTCTGTCTCTGTGCAGAATCCGCAGAAGAGGTCGGTGGTGATCCCGCATCCCGGCAGCACCTCACGAATCGCTTTTATTCTGTCGAGGTACCATTCGCGGTCGTACTTCCTGTTCATTTTTTTGAGGATGGCCGAACTGCCCGACTGTACCGGCAGGTGGATGTGCCTGCAAATATTCGGATGGGCAACCATAATTTTCAAAAGCTTATCGGACAAGTCCTTGGGGTGCGATGTCGTGAACCGTACCCTCAGGGAGGGAGAAGTCGAGGCCACCATCTCCAACAGATCAGGAAATTTGATCGGTTTGCGGGTGGTTTCAGGATGCCAGATATAGGAATTGACATTCTGGCCCAAAAGTGTCACCTCCCTGGTGCCATTATCGAACAACGCTTTCACTTCGTTGAGGATATCTTTCGGATCGCGGCTTCGTTCCCGACCACGGGTATAAGGTACGATGCAATAGGTGCAAAAATTATTGCAGCCTCTGGTAATGGAGACAAAGCCTGAAATTCGCTCTTCCCCTATCCTTTTTGGGATGATGGAGTCGTAGGTTTCGTTGATGGTCAATTCCACATTGACAGCACTTTCTCCCAATCGTGCCTTGTCGTACAGAAATGGAAGGTCCCGGTAGGCATCGGGCCCGGCAACGAGATCTGCCGATTTTTTTTCAATTAATTCATCTCCAATTCTTTCAGCCATACAGCCAATCAGTCCGACCACCAATTTCGGATTCTTTTTCTTCAGACTCCTGAAAAAGGTTAACCTGTTCCAGATCTTCTTTTCCGCATTGTCACGTACAGAGCAGGTATTGACGAATATGGCATCCGCTTCGGCATATTGGTCTGTAAGGACGAATCCACGGTCGCCCATCACAGATGCAACAACCTCGCTGTCTGCGACATTCATCTGGCAGCCATAGGTTTCGATATATAGTTTTTTCAGAGTCATCATCGTATACGTTTCTCCGGAACACAAGAATCAGTAGAGCCACAAAGTTAGAATCAATTTTTTCAATAATGGAAACGGGTTAAAAAACTTGGAAATCCGACTTTTTTTCGGTATATTTACTATTGATCTGATTTTATATAGTGAGGTTTTTATACCCATCTATGTTAGTCAGCCCCTTCGACTTCGCTCAGGGACCGGCAAAGTTCACGTCCTAAGCAATGCCGAAGGGCATTTCATCAAAATCCCACATAATATTTTCCAACCACTTTTTGCCGAACTGTTTTTGCTTATCTTTGCGCCAAACAATCCGCCCTATGACTACCTTGAGACGGAAAACATTTTTTTTGTTCTGGATATCCCTGGTTCTATTAAATTTCCCGGTAGGGGCACAAACGACCAGACCAACCCCTTTGACACCGCCCATTGCAGATGGTTCGTTCATTTGGCAGCGGCTGAATGTAGAGTCAGGCATCGAAATATCCGATCTGCTCAAACAGCAATACGATCAAAGCCGAAAATCAGGTACTTTCCCCGGCTACCGGTTGCAACTCTATTTTGGATCAGGAGTTCAGGCCAGGTCTCATGCAGAGAAGGTGAGGACAGATTTCAATTCTATTTATCCGGATACCAAGGTCTATCTGATCTTTAAATCCCCCGATTTTATTGTAAGGGCCGGAGACTTCAGGACCAAAAGTGAAGCATTAAAAGTATTAAAGAGTTTATCCGCCGGTTTTTCGAATGCTTTTATCGTCACCGACGAGATTGCCTTCCCTATACTGGCGGTTCAAGGAGAAATAAAATAACAGATGAGCGACCAAATCAAACACGAATGTGGAATAGCACTGATCAGGCTTCGTAAGCCGCTGGAATATTACCGGTTAAAGTACGGAACCTGGCAGTACGGGGTCAACAAGCTCTATCTGATGATGGAAAAGCAGCACAACCGGGGTCAGGATGGTGCCGGAGCAGTTGGTGTTAAGGTCAACATGTCGCCGGGTCAGGAATATATTTTCAGGCATCGCTCCATTGATCCAAACCCTATCCGCGATGTTTTTGCGAAAATATTCAAGGAGTTCAACTATGCCCAGCAACATTTCCCGCAGGCCGTTCACGATCCGACATGGGCCAAGGCCAATCTTCCTTTTGCAGGAGAGTTGTACCTCGGTCATCTTAGATATGGCACCTATGGTCGCAACAGTGTAGAGTCTACCCATCCTGTAATGCGACAGAATAACTGGCGTTCGCGGAATCTGGCTCTGGCAGGGAATTTCAACCTGACCAATGTGGATGAGCTCTTCAATCTGCTTGTTGGTTTGGGCCAGTTTCCAAAGGGTTTCAATGACACGGTAACCATTCTGGAAAAAGTTGGCCATTTCCTCGACGAAGAAAATGAATTGCTTTTCAGGCAATATAAAAACGAGGGATATGCCAATGCCGAAATTTCTCCGCTGATCGAAAAAAATATTGATATCCGCAAAGTCCTCGAAAGAGCGAGCCGCGACTGGGATGGTGGTTATACGGTCGGAGGGATCATCGGTCATGGAGATGCCTTTGTATTGCGGGATCCGTGGGGGATACGGCCTGCCTATTACTACGCAGACGATGAAATAGTGGTTGTCGCCTCCGAAAGGCCTGTCATCCAGACGGTCATGAATGTAGGCTGGACCAGTGTCTCTGAGATCAAACCCGGTCATGCCCTGATCGTGAAGATGGATGGAACGTACAAGGAAGAGATGGTTCGCGTACCACAGAAAAGAAGCTCCTGCTCTTTCGAACGAATTTATTTTTCCCGTGGATCCGATCGCGACATTTACCAGGAGCGGAAGAAACTGGGCTTTCTGCTGGCACCTGTCATCCTGAAGACCATTAACAACGACCTGAAAAACACGGTCTTTTCCTTTATCCCCAATACTGCTGAAACGGCATTTCTTGGTATGATGGAAGGCATTCGCGCCGATCTCCTGAACTGGAAAAAAGAGGCGATTCATGCCCTCGGTGACCAAATGACGGAAGAGAAGATTGCCGAAATCATCTCCGTACAGCCTAGGACCGAAAAAGTAGCCATCAAAGACGTGAAGATGCGCACCTTTATCGCCGACGACAACAGCCGCGATGATCTTGTGGCCCACGTTTACGATGTGACCTATGGTGTGGTCGAAAATTTCGAAGATACCCTCGTGGTGATTGACGATTCGATCGTTCGCGGAACAACCCTCAAACAGAGTATCCTGAAAAGTCTCGACAGGCTAAAACCTAAAAAGATCATCATTGTATCCTCTGCTCCCCAGATTCGCTTTCCGGATTGTTACGGCATCGATATGGCCATCCTGGGTAAGTTTGTGGCTTTTGAAGCAGCCATGGTGCTATTGAGGGAGACAGGAAAGTCACACGTGATTGATGAGGTCTACCGGAAATGCAAAGATCAGCAGCATCTACCGAAAGAGGAGATGGTGAATTATGTGAAGGAAATATACCGGCCATTCACCGACGTCGAAGTCTCCGCCAAAATCGCACAATTGCTCAAACCTTCAGATTGCAAATCGGAGGTAGAGATTGTGTACCAGACTGTTGAAAATCTGCACTTAGCCTGTCCAAATGATTTGGGTGACTGGTACTTTACGGGTGATTATCCAACCCCTGGTGGCAATAAGGTGGTCAATACCGCGTTTATCAATTACATCGAGGGAATAGACGGAAGAGCTTACTGAAAACGCATCTTCGGATTTTCCTGTTTCTCCACCAGTTCTTCAAGGTAGGAAGAAACATGCCTGTCGATCTTGATGTCGTACATGTCTTCAATGCTTAGCAGGATGCCGGTCTCTTCCACATCTCCGAATTCATCACTGATGGCGGTGCCAAAAGTACGCATGTTGGGAGTTAGGTTCATGTAGGCATTGATGAGCGGAGGAATGTTTTCACCCAGTTTTCTGACTTCCGACGACAAGAGTTTGTAGGCTTCATCGTAATTCTTTCCATCAAAAAGTTCCTGCATTTTCTCCGGATCGTAATGAACAGCCATCGGCTTTCTGGCCCATACCAAATGATCCGGATCTGAGAAATATTTGCTGAAGAAAAAGAGAATCAGGTTGCGGGCATCCTGGTTATAATGGGTGTACATGGTTACCTTGCCAAAATAATATTTTACTTCGGGATAGTCAATCATCAGTGCACCAAGGCCATCCCAGAGGTTGTCAAGTGCAAAGAGTGCTTTTGATCCGGCTTTGGACGACTGATAATCAGGTTGCACGAAAGAGCGTCCCAACTCAATGACGGAAGGAAGATAATCCCTGATAAAAGTGTCGGAAAAATTAAAAAGATGTGCAGTGGCCAGAGGTACTTCACCGTTGACATCTTTCCCGAGTTCAGCGCAATGGATGAACCGGTATCCACCCAGTATCTCTTTGTTGGCGGGATCCCACACAATCAGTTGCTTGTAGGGATGAGTTTCAGAACTGTCATATTGATCAAGGTCCAACTCTTCACCGATACCACCACCGGCTGATCTGAAAGTGATCTCCCTTAGCCGGCCGATCTCCCGCATCAAATTGGGAGAATCATGATAAGTAAGAATATAGATTTCGTTCTCGGCCTTGTTTGTCTTCCTTTGAAATTTTTCAGGGGTAAGTTCTGCTTCCAGTAATTCCCTCGGAACGGGAGGAATGATCTCCTTCATCGTTTAACAAGTAATTAGTACGCGCCAAAAATAGCAATAATTCGACCACAAATTTCACGAATTGACACGAATTTAAGGATG
>JBAXUL010000186.1:0-5372 GCA_037129695.1 Prolixibacteraceae bacterium | reverse complement strand
TATTGACACAATATAAATTTGGCGCCTCGACCAGTCAGGCAATTGTTGGTGCCATTTTGGGGTGGTGTCTATTTTCCAAAACGGGTATTGATTACAAAACGCTCGGAGTGATCGCATTTAGCTGGATATCAGCACCAATTCTTGGGGCTGTTCTTGCTCCCCTCCTATTTCTCCTTCTCAGGATTTATCTTCGGTGGAGTAAACTTCACATTATCAAGCTTGACTTTTACCTCCGCCTTGCTCTCGTTTTGGTGGGTGCCCTGGCTGCATATAGTTTGGGGGCAAACAACATCCCCAACGTGATGGGGGTATTTGTTCCATCCTTTCCGGAAATTAAACTCAACCTTGGAGTATTATCAATTAACAGCACAACCCTTCTATTTTTACTGGGCGGATTATCCATTGCGGCAGGCATCCTCACTTATGGCCGAAGAGCCTTGGAAACAGCAGGAAATAGTTTGATGGAATTGACGCCAGAGTCAGCAATAGTGATCGTTTTTACACAGGCAATTGTTCTGCTATTATTCGCATCAGCAACATTTTCAGGGTTCATGCAATCGAATGGGTTATTTGCTGTTCCCCTCGTTCCGGTTTCAATTTCTCAGGTCGCTTTTGGCTCCATTTTGGGAATCAGCCTTTTAAAAGGAGTGAGTGAAATAAAATTCAATTTAATTGGGAAATTATTGACCGGCTGGGTGATGACTCCATTTATTGCCCTGCTCACAACATTCTTCTCCCTGTTTATTGTCCAGAACGTCTTTAAAATTGAAGTATCCAATCAATTCAGTTCTCAAGAAACCACAAATATTACTATTGCATCCAAGAGTTCGGAAGTATTCAATGTTCCTATTTCCGGGAATATTACCTTAATCATCCTGGCCTTTTCATTTATTAGTGCCTTGGCGCTTATTATCTACCTGCAATTACATCAACATCAATTACGATTTCAGTCTCAGTCTGAACAAAGAAAAGAGGAGTCCAAATACAACGAGATGCATCGGGCCCTGACTGATATTGAAGTGAAGACCGTGCAACTTGAAAACAGCGCCCTCGCTTCCCGTCTGCAGGATAAGCGAAATGAAGTCGTCAATTTTGCACTGAATATCAGCGAACAACGGAAATTTCTGGAAATGCTTGCCGAGAAAATAGAGGAAGCGTTCAGCGAAGATGAAGCCGTCAAACGAAAAGAAGTCTTAAAAGAGGTGCTGACCTCATTGCATCAAAAGATGTCATTTTCGCACGAAATGGATGATCTGTATCTTAAAGCGGAGAAGGTCCACAACGACTTTCCTGCCAAGATCAATGAACGATTTCCTGATCTGACCGAACAGGAAAAGAGACTTACCATCCTACTTCGGGTAGGTTTCTCAAGCAAGGAGATTTCCTCAATTATGAATATTTCTCCTAAAAGCGTAGAAATCAGCAGATATCGTTTAAGAAAGAAATTAAACATAGACAACAAAGTCAACTTAACCTCCTTCATTAAGAGCATTTAATAACACCAGGATATTTCGCAAAAAAACCAAAGTGAATGAACTATTGAGAACAAAATTTAAAAATTTAATCATCCAATCATTATGAAAAACAGTTTTAACATCGGGTTGCTCGTATTGATGCTTCTTTCTGCCGGCAATCTGCTAAAAGGTCAGACCCACATTATTTCTGCTGTGGGTACTGATTCGGTCCGTTACAATGCCTACGGACAAAAAGTCAGCAGAATTTCTGCGGCACCGGAATACAGAAATGGTATCCTTTCGTTCGAAACTCCCGACCAGATGTTTCGAACATGGTTCGACCTTCGGGTCAACTTTGACGGAGCCTATTACTTCGACAAAAATGCACTCAACCCGATTGGTAGTGGTGTAACGCTGCGCAGGCTTCGCTTTGCGATGAAAACGGTTCTCTACAAGCATTGGACAGGTGAAGTAGATCTGAACTTTGCAAACGGGTTGGACGTGAAGGATGCTTTTCTGGGTTACCGTGATGACGATCTGAAATTCTACTTTAAGGCAGGTTACTTTAAGGAACCCATCTGTACAGAGACGACTACCACCTCCCGGTACCAGACATTTATCGAAGAGCCATACATGACGGTCTTTGCTCCTGCACGCCAGTTGGGTATTGGCGTCTCAAAATGGGATCAACACTATCTTGCTGCAGTTGGAGTTCATTTTCAGGATGTTGAAAACTCTCCTCTGGTTACCTTCACCCAGGATATCAACAAAGCCAATGGAACGGATGAAGGTTATTCTCTGACCGGAAAATTCGTTTTCAAACCAATCAGTGAACCTGACAGGGTAATTCACCTGGGTGTTTCCGGTTCGTATCGCACTCCAAAAACCAGTTTTGAATTTCCCAATACAGTCAGATATTCTTCCCGTGACATGACCTCAGTCAACCGCAAGAAATATCTGGACAGTGATGATATTGCGCATGTCAAGAGTAATATCCTTTTGGGAGGAGAGCTGTATGCAAGCTTCAAGAATATCAAATTTTCAAGCGAGTACCTGCAAACTACAGTCAACAGGGAAACGGGTTTCAGCAATTACAAAGCCAATGGCATGTATGCTTCAGTGGCTTACATGTGGTTTGGAGGAAAATACAGATACAATGATGAGGAAGGCGAGTTTACACAGGTTTCCCGAGGCAGAAAATGGGGAGATATTGAGACTGCTATCCGTTTTGATTACATCAATTTCAACGATCAGACGGCTCAGATTATGGGTGGAAGTGCCAACAGTTACACAGCAGGTATCACCTACCATATCAATTACAACGTAAAATTCATGCTCAATTACTCTTTTATTGACCATGACCGCTATGCCAACGGCAAAGGAAAACTTTTTTCAGGCCATGACTCCAGTGGAAATCTGACTTCAGACTACAGCAAGATTACAGAGTCTGCCGGTAAGGGAGGCGATGATTACGGTTTCATCCAGGCAAGAGTAGAAATTGATTTTTAATACAATAGAACCATGAAAAAGATATTATTATTTGCAGTGCTTTTCGCAAGTGCTTTGCTTTTCAAAGCCTGTGTAAAAGATGAAGTATATGTGGATCCAAACGCCAAGCCAGGTTCAACCGTGGCCCTGTTGATCAACGAGATTTCTTCCAATGCCGGAGATCCCATTCCCGACTGGCTTGAAATTTACAACCCAACCAGTTCAGAGATCGACATCAGTGGATTTGGCATTTACGACAAGCCTGCCGCTCTGCTTAAATTTCCTGCCGGAACAAAAATCGCTGCCAAAGGATATTTCGTAGTGATTTGCGATGTTGCACTAGCGGCAACAGATCCAACCCATGTTGCAGCCCTTGGACTCTCATCCGCCGGAGAATCTGCTTTTCTGGTAGATAAGGATGGCGCCATCATTGACCAGGTTACCTTCCCCGCACTTCCTCTTGGGGTATCGTATGCAAGGATTCCTGACGGTGGAACAACTTTTGCGAATGCCAACCCGACCAAGGGAACTGCCAACAGCAATACCAACAGTCCGCCTGCGATCGTTGCTACTGATATTACCAATGTCAACGACAATGAAAGGTATAAAATCAATGTAACAGTTTCAGACGCTTCAGGCCTTGGAGATGTCAAAATATTCTATCAGACCACAACTGAAGCTATTTTTACCAGCATGGCTCCGCTTGGCAGCGGCTTGTTCACATTCACCTTCCCCATGTTCAAACTTGGTGAAACAGTAAAATATTATGTTGAAGCAGCTGATGCAACAGGATTAAAATCCTATTATCCCATGAGTGCACCGGCTACTCCAGGTTCCGTCGTTGTGAAGGATGGACTGGCTCTATATACTGCTGTATCAGCATCAACTACCAATCCCGCGGCAAATATCCCCATCGTCATCAGTGCGATTGTCTTTGACAACGGCGGAGTGACGGAAGGGAAATTGTATTACACCGTTAATTCTGAAGATGTTAATACGAAGCTTACTGTTACCATGACGCTGGCCAATGGTATCTGGACTGGTACAATCCCAGGACAAGCCAACAACGCTGTTATCAGGTATTACCTCAGGGCGCTTGACAGCAAGGCTCAGAAATCCTATTATCCTCTTGAAACCTATGATGCAGCAGGTGTAGTAACCAGCACATTCAACCATGACATTGGTTCAACCTGGCCAAAAATTACGGTTGCTCCACCGCCAAACTGGGCAGCTATCGTATTGAATGAGGTTTGCGGATCACAAACACCAGATGACGACTGGGTCGAATTCTACAACAATTCTGATGCAGAAGTTGATATTAGCGGCATGATGCTCATTAAGGACGGAGCTGTTGCTTCTCCTATCTATACTGTGCCGGCCGGCACCAAACTGGCTGCAAGAGCCTACAGGGTCATTACTACCTTGCCTGCTGGCACCGGTTTACTTGCCGGAATTTCCAACACCAAAGTGGTCAAACTTGAATTGACCACCCCAGCCGGATTAGTTGTCAGCATGTTCGAGAAGACTGCCAGCAATTTCCCGACCGGACATCCAACTGACGGAAGTTACCAGCGTTCACCCAATGCGACGGGTGATTGGGTAGTGAAAACTGCCTATACAAAAGGAACTGCAAACAATTAATTGTCAAATGGGATTTTGGCCTGCCTTTTCATCTGTTAAACCGCAACCGCATCATCGCGGTTGCGGTTTCAACCTGACAATTTACTTTCTCTTCCTGTTGGGTTGGATTCAGCTTTGTACGAGTTGCTCAAAAACAGCAGATGATGGTACGGTTGGCCTGATTCCCATTGAAGTGATCAAGCTTGGAATTCCGGAACCTTCAGATCTGGCATTTGGACCGGGTAACCAAATTCTCTTTACGGTCAGTGACAATACGGCCAAAGTTTACAAAATAACCACACAGGGTAAGATCTTACAAACACTGCCTTATGTGGGAAATGACCTGGAAGGAGTGTGCTATGTGAACGACCAGTTTCTTTATGTAGCCGAAGAACGCCTCAGAAAAATTGTAAAACTCGATCTTCAGGGAAATCAACTTTCAGAAGCGTTTATACCAGTCGAGATCAACGATGCCAACTCAGGGCTTGAAGGAATCTCCTACAATCCCGTCAATAAATATTTTTACATTTTAAACGAAGTCAATCCAGGTCTTCTAATCGTTACAGACGAGAATTTCAATGTCATTAAAAAGCAAACCTTGTCATTTGCCGGAGATTATTCAGGAATCTGTGTGGATGCGCAAAAGCAGGAACTCTGGATTCTCAGCGATGTTTCAGCAACTGCCAACAGGTGTACCCTCGATGGTCAGCTGATCGAAAAATTCAAGGTTCCTGTCAATAATCCGGAGGGGATTGCGCTCGATTCAGAAAGCCATCTCCTTTATATCGTCAGCGATCAGGAGGGAACCCT
>JBAXUL010000185.1:0-5449 GCA_037129695.1 Prolixibacteraceae bacterium | reverse complement strand
AATTTTTACCCAATTGGATGAATTTAGATTCTTTGGAATTTTAAGGAATGGTCTATCGCTTTTCCAACACGCTCAGACCACCATTCAACCTGCAAAGTTAAATCCTATCTGAAAATCAAAGAGCGTACCTCCTGCGCTTTATTAAAAAGGATTCCGGATATTTTCCAAATTCTTAACAGGACACCTGTGATTTGGAACAATGAATAATAATAAAGATATTTAGAAACTTTTCTAATATAAGCTAACTATGTCAAAACAAAATTTGCCTATTCTTCAAATAGGGGATTTAAAAATTTGTCCGCCCATTATCCAGGGGGGGATGGGCGTAAGGGTTTCGGGGGCTAATCTGGCCTCTGCAGTAGCGAATGAAGGTTGTGCAGGCATCATTGCCAGTGTCGGATTAGGCGGTTTTGAAGATGTTTCGGCATCCAAATTTGTGGAAATCAACAACGATGGGTTAAGAACTGCCATCCGAAAGGCTCGTGCACTTTCCAATGGAATAATTGGGGTGAACGTGATGGTGGTATTGTCTAACTATGAGGAATTGATTGGGGTTTGTGTGGAAGAGAAAGTTGATATGATCATTTGCGGATCAGGACTTCCTTTGGATCTTCCCCGCATGACTGAAGGATCCAATATTAAGTTAATTCCCATAGTCTCTTCTGCCAGGGCATTTAGCATCATCTACAAAAAATGGAAACAGAATTACAACAAAGTCCCTGATGCAGTATTGCTTGAGGGGCCCATGGCCGGCGGCCATCTGGGATTTTCCTACGACGACATCACCAACAATACAACAAAATCCCTCGAAGAACTGGTCAAAGAACTGGTGGATTATGTGGATACACTGGAAGAAAAAATCCCGGTTATTGCAGCCGGTGGGATCTTCGATGGACAAGACATCGCAAAATTCCTTAAAATCGGAGCGGCAGGGGTCCAGATGGCGACCCGGTTTGTTTGTACCAACGAATGTGATGTGCACGATGATTTCAAACAAGCTTATATCACTGCTAATAAAGAAGACATTGGGATCATCAACAGTCCGGTTGGTCTGCCCGGAAGAGTGATTCAAAATGAGTTTACCAGCAGGGTCTTCAAGGGAGAAACTATTCCCTTCAAATGTCCTCACCACTGTCTTAGGTCCTGCAACCCCCGCACAGCTCCTTATTGCATTGCGAAAGTCTTAACCGATGCATCCAAGGGGAAATTGCTGGATTCCTTTGTGTTTGCCGGTGCCAATGCTTACCGCTGTACCGAAATCGTTTCGGTAAAAACCCTGATAGATGAGTTGTCGAAGGAGCTGACTGAATGCCTGGTTAAATAAATATTACGTTACCGGCTTTGTACCCGAAACAGATTAAATATCCCCGGCTTGCACTACATTGAAAAACAAGGAGTTAGGAAGGTGAAATTTCTTATCTCCTTTTTTTTTGCCAGAAAGTAGAGTGCTGAATAAGATCTCTATATTTATTCACCCATCCGGTTGAAGTTCGTCTTTTTTCAGGCTGGAAATCGCAACCGTTTAAACCTGGAATAGTCATGAAATCGATATATTAAATTATTAATAGCATAAAATATCCGATATTTTTACCTATCGCTATAGTAATTTATCAAATATTACTACATTTGCTTCAAAAATGAACTCATGATACGCAGAAAACTATTCGATGATTTACTGTCACATCTTTTGAAAAAAGAGTTCTCTATTATCACAGGTGCCCGGCAAACCGGAAAATCTACCTTGTTGAAACAGTTGGAGATCTATTGTAAGGGTGAGAATATTCAGGTTGTTTTTCTGAATCTTGAGAACAAAACTATTCTGGCGGAATTAAACGAGAATCCACTGAATATATTGAAATTTCTGCCTGAACAGACCCGAAGAGCCGTGGCGCTAATTGATGAGATTCAGTATCTGGATGACCCTTCCAATTTCCTCAAGCTATTGTACGATGAACATGCCGCCCAAATAAAGATCGTGGCAACCGGAAGCAGCGCCTTTTACATGGACCATCAATTCAGGGATTCTCTCGCTGGCAGGAAGAAAATATTTCAATTGAATACCTGCTCTTTTGATGAATACCTTATGCTGAGCGGAAAGTCTCACCTTCGCGAAGAACTGGAGCATCTGATTAAAACAGAAGGTTTCAGAAGTACACTGCTTGATTACCTTCGTGTCGAGTGGGAAGCCTATATGACTTATGGCGGTTATCCGGCCATAATCACAGAACCGGATTTAAGGGAAAAGGTAATTCGGTTGCAAGACATCAGGGACTCTTTCGTAAAACGGGATATTTTGGAGTCGGGTGTTGTGAACGAAACTGCATTTTACAACCTCTTCAGAATTCTGGCCGGTCAGACCGGCGGAATTGTCAATGTCAATGAGCTTTCCTCAACCCTGCGCATCAAGAATACGACAGTAGACAACTATCTCTCCATCCTTCAAAAGTGTTTTCACATTGCACTCGTAAAGCCGTTTTACAGGAATCTACGAAAAGAACTTGTTAAGATGCCAAAGGTTTTTTTGCTGGATACCGGACTAAGAAATTGCCTCTTAAACAATTTTCAGCCTTTGTCCGTCAGAACAGACAAAGGGGAATTATGGGAGAATACCGTTTTTCGTCTCCTCGCAGATCAAATTGGAGCCGATGGAATTCAGTACTGGAGAACGAGCGGAGGGAATGAAGTCGATTTTATACTCACCGAAAGCGATCAGTTAAAGGCGATCGAGGTGAAATTTGATTTGAACCAGGTGAATAGAACCAAATACAAGATATTCATGCAAACCTATCCCGGGATACCATTGGAATTTCGCTGGATGTACCCATTTAATCAGGATTTCTTTAAACGTATGACAGAAATACAGGTCAATCAGCCCTCAATTTCTGAAGAAAAAAGTTAGATTGATATGATTGTTTGTGGTGTTATAGATGCCTGTAAAAGTACGGGTTAAGTTTTCAAAACCATTAAAAAATTGCCAGGATTTTCCTGTTGTAGCCATAAAGGAATTGAGTGGGAGCGGATCTTGTCTGAAACTTAACTGGGAAGGGAAATAATAATCAATCACCATCGGAATGTTATTCAGATCAAAGGTGCATGTCTGGTCATCAACATGAATATTCTTGATGATGGTACCGTCATCACTGAAAGTAAAGGTTGCCTTGTGGTTGTTCGTCAAAACAATACTCAGTGTATTTGAACTCCAGAGATAAGATTTTAAATTTGACTTGTCTGTCACTAAATAGTTGCTCGCTGATCCAATATTATTGCTGGTCTGCTTTTCAGTGTAATAATAGTTCAGGTATTGGTTATAGACCCAAATCGGCATTTTATTCAATACCGCTGATGGTATGCCGACAAAAAAACTTTTTACATTGCTCGCAATTCCATCGGATTCTACTGTGATGGTGACGTTTCCTGATAAGTTGGGAACCTTGATCTGAATTTTATTTGCAGTAATCTGATTGACAATGCTGACCGAATTTCCATTGATTTTTACCAATGTTTTAGCAGGATCTGTTGACCAGTTTTTACCTGCAATGTTGATGTACTCACTTGATGCAGTTAAGCCCCATGGAACGTATCCCTGAAATGTATCCTTGTTGAATCCTCCATGCGAATAATCACATCCAAGCGAATCAATGACAGGAATGCTTTTGGTGACCAGCCTTGTAATCAAAGTAATGTTCTGGGTTGCCGTGCTGCTATAATCATAGGACAGGTTGGTCACCGTTGTGAGAATCTTGTATCCGGCCTGAATGATGGTGTTGATATCGGGAATAGTCACCAATTTCATGTTCTGACCTATTAACTCAATGCTATTGTTGTTGAACTTATAAACATTCAGCATCTCATAACTGGGATTTTTAACCTGAAATTTCAGGATGGATAAGTTACTCACTGCCGAAGGATTAAGGGTGGTGATGGTTATTTTCGATTGCAATTGCCCGTAAGCGGATGTGTACTCTTTTACCGAATCAATCACCGAGTTGATGGCGAAGGCGTCGGCTTTGTTTCCCAGCAGTCCGCTGATCGGTATGTCATTGTACACCTTACCGAGGGTGTTCTTGTCAATGAACTGTCCCCACCATTCCCAGTAGAATTTTCCTGTTGCCAACCTGATCGCTTCAGCCGGTTTCTGCCCTGACTGGATCTGGTCATAAATTTTTTTGATGATGCCCTCCCCATAGGTAGCCACCAAATATTTAATCACCGAAGACATTCCATATCCATACGTAGAAGCCCCGGCTTCCCCGCCTTTCATCAGCGTCAGATTGGGAGACATCTCATTTCCCGCCCTTATGGTAGAGATGTAACCGGAAGTTGACGTGAAAAGGCTCTCGGCCCAAACGGCTGTTGCTTCGTCGATCCATAGCTGTGGAGAAGCAAATTTGGCTTTGGAGAACCTGTTCCGGGGATCATAAAGGGTCTGAACCAGATGCAGAAATTCATGGCCGGCCGTTATTCTCAATTCTGCCTTATTGGCCAGTTTGGTGTCATTGAAACACATATAGGATGAATTATTTCCCCACATGGAGGTTTCCATGAATCCGTACAACGTATTGTCGAGGGTACACAGGCTTACCTCTACCGGCCAGGTTGTCCGGTTGGCATAACTTAGTGAAATAGGGGAAGTACTGTATTTGGTGTACGCTTCTTCAAGGTAGGTGGCGATATCCATCGCATCATTCAGGACAGAGCTGAGAAAGGTAAGCCGGAAATGACCCTGAGCGCTGGTATAGGTCGAGCGTCCTGATACTGCCAGAATACCAATTGAAATTGGATTTGTTCCGGCTTTGATATCCAGAGATTTGTTGTAGGTGTTGGCTTCCAGCACGACCTGCACCTTCCCGTTGACGAAACTGTTGACGACCGGACGATAACTCACCACCTCCTTGTTCAGCGAAGGAACAAAAGTGGACTCAGCCAGGTAAGTAGCGATTTTGTCAGTGGCCGTGAATCCGCCAAGCGACAAAACGATAGGCTGGTCGATCAAATCAGGAAGGTTGTTGAGGTAGTAAATATCTGATTTCTGGCTTGCTCCGAACGGTTTGTCTGTCACCGCGGTCAAAGTAATCTTGGTGGCTGTTATAATGGCATTCTGGGGGATATCTACGGCAAGGGTCCCCAGGGTAAGCGTTCCGCCTTTCGCATCAATGGTCTTTTCTGGCGCATTCGCGACCACATTGTTGGAATTGTCGGCGGGGGTATCTGTCAGGGTTGTTCCCTGGTCACTTTTTTTGCAGCCGGCAAGTGATAAAATTACCATGAAAATGGTGGCGGCAATCTGTGGAATACCTATTCCTACATGCTTCAGGGATCGCGATTTTGGTGTCATAAACAATAAATAATGATCATCTTCAACAGGGGATTGAAAATGATCCGGTTGGTTGTGTCAGGGATCATGCTATGGTTCGAAAATAGATATATCCGGATCCTTAATCAATGGCCC
>JBAXUL010000184.1:0-5483 GCA_037129695.1 Prolixibacteraceae bacterium | reverse complement strand
GTAGTAAAACCGGATATTTCAAAAGAGGTGGTCGCCACGCCATTTTTGAACTACGAACCCGCCATGCGCGTTAAACCATCTGGAGGAAATGTACTGGCAGCAGTTCGTGAACCCTATTTTAACCGCACCTACGAGAAATATTCGGGTCACCGGGCCACTCCCTATCAACTGGAGGATTCCCAATATCCTGCCATTATCAGAAACGGCAATATGATCTTTTTTGCGCATAAACTGGACCAATTGTACTACACCCACGCCGTTCGTCTGCACCGCCAGCTGGTTGAAAATGCCATTGATCTGCTGTATCAGTCACCTGTTCTCAGAGTGAGCAATCTTCCAAGTTGCGGCAGGGTGAGTCTGTTAAAACAGGAAAAGGAAAAACGGTACGTGGCGCATCTGCTTTACAGTCCGGCATTGCAGCGGGGTGAAGTAAAAGTGATTGAAGATTTCCTGCCGGTACCGGGCGTTGAAATTGAACTGAACGTTCCCGAAAAGGTAAAACATGTTTACCAGATTCCGGATGGAAAAAAAGTCAAATTTTCGAGGAACGGGAATAAAATTAGCATCAATGTACCCACTTTTACCATGCATAGCGGGATAGTCCTTGAATATTAAATTCCAGATAATATGAAAAATCTCAAGTATCCGATCGTTCTTTTCTTTTTGACCTTGGCACTGAGTGTGACCGGGGTTTACGCACAGGAAGTTCCTTCTGCAGCCTATTCCGAAAACTACCAAAAGGTGTTGGAACGTACCAAATGGTGGCGTGAATCCCGTTTTGGGATGTTTATCCATTTTGGTGCTTACGCTGTTCCTGCCCGCGGCGAATGGGTAAAGGCCAACGAACGGCTTACCACGGAACAATACCAAAAATACATCGACGAATTCAATCCGGCCGATTTTGATGCAAAAGCCTGGGCCAAAACAGCCAAAGCCGCCGGAATGAAATATGCAGTTTTGACCGCCAAACACCACGATGGGTATTGTATGTTCGACAGCAAATTAACCGATTACAAATTGACTCCACGGTTCGGCGGGCGTGATCTGGTGCGGGAATTTCTGGAAGCCTTCCGCGCTGAAGGCATCAAAGTTGGTCTCTATTATTCCATCATTGACTGGCACCATCCCGATTATCCCAACGTGGGAAACCATCCGCAGCGTGGTGATCAGGAATATGCCAAACGAACTTTCAACTGGGACAACTACCTGAAATACATGCACGGACAAGTCGAAGAATTGGTGAAAAACTACGGAAAAATCGACATCATGTGGTTCGATTATTCGTTCGACCAGTACAGCGGCGAGAAATGGAAAGCCAATGAACTGGTGGCAATGGTCCGCAAATACCAGCCCGAAATCATTCTGGATAACCGCTTGGCTACCCACGAAGGCTCCTCTTCCAAAGAGAGAATGGTCAAAACGTTGGGCGATTTTGAGACACCCGAACAGGGAATTCCTGATGTGGCGCTTGCCGACAAATATGGCAATCCCATTCCATGGGAAACCTGCCTGACGCTCAATGGCGGCTGGGGGTATACTGAGATGGATCACAATTGGAAATCACCTGAACTTATCATCCATACTTTGGTGAATTGCGTAAGCAAAAACGGCAATCTTTTGCTGAATGTCGGGCCAAATGCGAGAGGTGTTATTCCGCAGGAAAGTGTTGAAATTCTGGGTAAAGTGGGCAAATGGCTTTCTACCAATGGCGAAAGTATTTATGGTTGTGGGGCTTCAAAATTGGCCAAACCCGACTGGGGAAGGTACACCCAGAAAGGGAATGCAATTTATGCACACTGGTTGTATCCAAATCTTGGGCAGCTCAGTGCCAAAGGTGTGGATGGTGAAAAAGTTAAAAATGTCTACCTGCTGAAATCGGGCGCAGAATTGTCTTTCCAAAAAACCTGGTGGGGAAATACCGAAACTGGTAATTTCTTCATTACAGCGAGCAGCAGCCCCGACAAACCTGTGGAATATGATACTGTCGTGAAAATCGAAATGAAATAAGAAGATGAAAAAGTTCCTTTTTATCCTGATTCTGGGCACATTATTATACGATTCTGCTCATTCTCAAAATACCGATTCACCCGAATCAAAATACAAGGCCATTCAAAATAGACTGAAAACCGGTTGGGGTACCTTCAACCACAAAAGTGTGCTGAGTCATGTCCTTCTACCGGATGGACTGGCCTTGAATATTGGCATTAAACTGCATCAAAACAATGCGGACAACTATCTTAAGGAGGCTTTCATCTCCTCCCGGGGAAACAGACCGGAGAAAATCACTCCGGGTTACAAAGCCTATGACGGCAGCTATTCCGAATTGACTATAGAATGGAATGGAGTGAAATTCAGTCTGGAAAGTGCTACTACAAAAAATCAGGATCTGATTTTACTGGTAACACCCATTCAAACTACAGGAGATTTTCCGAGTGTGGTGCTGGAAGTAGGTATGTTGTGGAACCGTACCGGTACAATCGAAATGTCAGGCAGCGAAATCAATGTCAGGATCAAGGGCAGGAGTGGAGCCGTCCGAAGCATTGGGGTACCGATTACGGAATATATTGCCAATACATCACCCTATTTGGCAGTAAGGCTTGATCGGCCGGTCGCTTTTTACACTGGTGAAGCAAAAAGCCTGAAACAGCTCAAAGAGATCGTTCAAATCAGAAGAAATGAACAAGAGTCAATCTACAAAAAATACGGGGTACTCGCGCCAACTTACCAGGCACTTCAAAGTGTAATTGGCTGGAACGTCATTTACGATGCCTCCAATGATCGGGTGATCTTTCCCGTGAGCCGGTTGTGGAACGATAATTTTGGGGGACAATACGTTCTGTTCGACTGGGATACCTATTTCGGAGCTTGGATGGCAAGTCTGGAAAGCAAGGAACTGGCGTATGCCAATGCGGTGGAAATCACCAAACATATTACTCCTGGTGGATTTATTCCCAACTTTGCAGGATCGTATGGAAGTGCCTCTTTTGACCGATCACAGCCTCCGGTTGGAAGTTTGGTCTTTAAAGAATTTTACCTCAAATACCGGGACAAATGGTTGCTCGAATATGTCTTCGATGATTTGGTCACGTGGAACCGCTGGTGGCCGAAAAACCGCGATAGCAATGGACTGCTATGCTGGGGATCCAGCACTGTTGAACCACCTTTGAAATCTGATTTTGCCACCAACGAATGGCAGGGAGCTGCCTACGAATCGGGGCTAGACAATTCCCCCATGTTCGACAAAATTCCTTTCAATAAACAAACGCACATGCTGGAACTCGCGGATGCCGGCCTAACCGGACTTTATGTGATGGATTGCGATGCACTTACGGATATTGCAACAATTCTGGGTAAAGCAGATATTGTCAATGAAATGAAAAAAAGGGGAGAGCAATATCGAAAAAACCTCGGTCAACTTTGGGACGATAAAGCAGGAATTTACAAAAACAAGCGGACGGATACGGGTGAGTTTTCCGCCCGTCTTTCTCCGACCAATTTCTATCCCTTGCTTGCCAAAGCCGCCACGCAGGCCCAGGCAGAACGGATGGTAAAGGAACATCTGTTTAATCCGGAGGAATTTAACGGAGAATGGATGATGCCATCGATTGCAGCCAATGATCTGGCTTTCAAAGACCAGAATTACTGGAGGGGTCGTATTTGGGGACCGATGAATTTTCTGGTTTATCTTGGATTGAAAAACTATAACCTTCCGGAAGCCCGAAAAATTCTTGCTGAAAAATCAAACCGGCTGATGATGGAAAATGTGAAGCTGAATGGGTATATCTACGAAAACTACAATGCCATCACCGGCAATGTGAAAGATCCTGCAGAAGGGAAACGAATGGGTGATAACTATTACCATTGGGGGGCTTTGCTTGGTTTTATTGCCTTGCAGGAAGCAGAAAAGGGACAAACAAAATAGTGGGGCTTTTTGACAACTTTCCTTTGGGGTATCAAAAAAAAATCTTCCGCGAAATACCCTTAATATCCGCGGAAGATGAAACCTATATATTTGAATGAAACGTGATTTGCTTATCTCTTGTAGTAGATGTCGTAGCCAATCCAGTCGGCAACAGATGCTGCAAAATAGACCTGGTGCAGTGATTTGAACAAGGTGGAAATATCAGTAATTGTTTGTCCAATAAGTGTTGAAATACTACTTGTAGTGCCATCCTCAAAAGTGATCTGAATGTCACGTTTGTCACATACTGAATGTTCATCATCATCACTATCATCATCATCTTTGTCAATAAAGGATACAACTGCTTTAGGCTGAAGAACTCCCTTTACATATACCGCATAAGTTTTGTTCGCCTTTTTTACCAGTTTCACATCACCAATGATCAATGAATATTGATGCTCACGACCAAATCTGGCAGTGTCGTTCTTGATTGTTAGCAGTTTCTCTTCATATAATAAACTAGTGGCCTTTAAGATTGCAAAGCTGGATACAATCGTGTCACCTGATGCATATTTGTATTTAGCAGTATATCCATTGCTGAAAGCGAATTGTGAGGCATATTGAGTTCCAAGGGTTGGGCTTTTCAAAGACTTGATATTCAGGGTGCCTGCAAGAAGATTATCAATGGTTATGGCTGCAACATTGGAATAGTCGAAATCACGGTAGCTATTGTAATTGTTGTAATATTCTGTAACTGACATAGAGAAGTTGTTGGTCAGCGCCGAATCTGCTTTGTGATATTCGCGCAAATCATGTGAATTTTTCAACTTGGCAAGAGGCAAATTAATCACCATTTTGTTGGGGTCTGCGGTTTTTGTAAAAAACTTGATCAACGGAAGATGTTCGCTTCCTTCAGTTTTTAATGCCTTAAAATTGTAGACTCCTGTAACCAGTGATAGCGGAATGTTTACACTGTAAATAGTACCTGCCTTAAGAGTTGTTGGATTGGTAACACTTAAAAGTTGAAATGCCTGATTGGATGCAATGTCAGTCATGGCAATGTTTAGTTTCTGTGTACCACTGGTCAACGCATCTTTTAGTGAGCCGGGGGAAGATGAATCTATAGCAGTTTTAGAACAGCTAAGGACAAACAAACTTAGGAGGATAAAACCTGATAATTTAAATGCTAGACTTTTCATTGTTTTGAATATTAAATAAGAAATGATTTGAAACGAAATCAACGTTTTTTTATAATATTCAAAAATAAATGAAGATGATGCAAGGAAAAAGCATCCTAAGCATAAGGATGGATAGATTCATCCAAAGGCTGTTTTCCTTCAGTGAAAAAATATCGAATTAAGTAATTTGAAGGTATTTACCGGTTAAAACATCTTCAGAAGATGGGATAAAAGCAACATGGCAGACAATCCTACCAACACAGTAACCGTACTCCATCCAACGATGTTGTTAAATGGTTTGTTGACATATTCACCCATGATTTTCTTGTTGTTGACAAGTAAAATCATACAAACCAGGAAAACCGGGAGGAGCAAGCCATTGATAACTTGCGACCACAGCGAAA
>JBAXUL010000183.1:0-5509 GCA_037129695.1 Prolixibacteraceae bacterium | reverse complement strand
GCGATTACAATCATTGCCTTGCTAACTGTTACCAATTCCGCAATTGCTCAAACCAATACGGCTCCCGTAAATACAAGTATTCCAATCGAAATGCTTTTCCCGCAAGGCAAATCCAAAGCATTGATTTTGAGTTTTGATGACGGAAATGTAGCCGATAAACACCTGGTGAAATTAATGAACGAATATGGTCTCGTCGGGACTTTTCATCTCAATTCCAACAAGCTCGGAGCAAAAGATTATCTCACCAAAGAAGAGGTTAAAAACCTGTACAAAGGACATGAAGTATCCGGTCATACTGCAAATCACCCGGGTTTGACTTCCTTATCGAAAATTGATGTGATTTATGAAGTAGTGGAGGATAGAAGGGAGTTGGAACGATTGATGGGTTATCCCGTTCGCGGAATGTCGTATCCATTTGGCAATACCAACGATTTTGTCATTGAGGCAATAACCGGTTTGGGTATTGAATATGCCAGAACAGTAGGCGATACATACAATTTTAGTATGCCGACTGATTATCTCAAATGGCAACCTACCATTCATCTGTTCGGAAAAACAAATTATATCCCCAATGATACTGAAAACGACAAAAAGGAATTAGCTCAATTTTATCAGCTTACCTCTGATTTTCTGAAGGCGAATTCATTGGCCTTGTTTTATGTCTGGGGACATAGTTGGGAATATGAAGGACCCGGAAACAAATGGGCTGAAGTGGAGAAGTTTTTCAAAATGATTTCCCAAAATCCGGAAATATACTACACCACACAAATAGGTTTGGTGGATTATATCAATGCCTTTAAAAATCTCAAATTCTCAGTCGATAAAGACCTGGTTACCAATCTAAGCGCGATAAACGTGTTTATAAAAATAAATGGCAAAGTGTTTACTGTCGAGGCAGGTAGCACAACACAGTTGAATTAATTAAGAAACTGTTAAAAATTAGATTATTCAGAACCATTTGGTTTTCCCTTTGTGAAACCTTGGTGACTTTGTGCCTTAGTGGCAGGAAAACGAGGCCACAAAGACACTAAAACACAAAGATTTCACAAAGAAGTTCTTAAAAAAATTTGACTGAAAAAAGAAGTTATGAATTTTAAAAAGTCTCTAAGAAAAAAAACATGAAAAAATACACATTTGTAATTTTCCTATTGATCACCCAACTCACTTTTGCCCAAAACAACAGGCAAAAAATCAGGGGTGTCATTACCGACAAACTTTCACAGACCACTCTTCCCGGTGCCGCCGTGCAGCTAATCAACGGGGCAGACAAAAAAGGTACAACTTCTGACAGCAAAGGGAATTTTACGCTTTCCGATCTTTCTCCCGACAGGTATGAACTGAAAATTTCCTACCTGGGATACAAGGATGTACTGGTACCGAACGTCGTGGTAACATCCGGCAAGGAAACGATACTGGACATAGCGATGGAGGAGAATGTGACCGACCTGAACGAGGTTGTGGTGACTGCAAGCGCCAAAGACAAAACCATCAACAACCTGATTCCGGTGAGCGCTCGCACCTTTTCGACCGAAGAGGTGAACCGCTATGCCGGCGGGCGCAGCGACCCGGCACGACTGGCAGCAAACTTTGCCGGTGTTAGTGCGCCGGATGACAGCCGGAACGACATCGTGATTCGTGGCAATTCCCCGGTAGGCGTCTTGTGGCGTATCAATGGGATGAACGTCACCAACCCAAACCATTTTGCATCCGTGGGAACCACAGGTGGTGCTGTTAGTGCATTAAATACCAATTTTTTGAAGAGTTCCGATTTCCTGACATCGGCCTTTCCGGCAGAATATGGCAATGCAACGGCCGGAGTTTTCGATCTGGGCCTTCGGAATGGAAATTCCCAAAAAAGGGAAACGACGCTGCAGGCAGGCCTGATTACCGGGTTGGAAGCTACCACAGAAGGGCCTATCAACAAGGAAAAAGGTTCATCGTACCTGGTGGGTTACCGCTATGCTTTGGCGGGTGTTGCTCAGGCTGTGGGTGTAGATATTGGCACAACCGCCCTGCCTTCTTACCAGGATTTGTCGTTTAATGTGAACAGCGGCAATTCCAAACTGGGCAGGTTTACCTTGTTTGGAATCTTAGCCAATAGCAGCATCAACATTGCCGGCGGAAATTCAAGTTCATTGTACGGAAACGGAGGCGGACATGATTTGAGTAGTCAGATTGGCATCATCGGATTGAAGCATTTCAAGCAACTGAACAACAAATCTTATTTTAGTTCTAACATCGGACTAAACTATTCAAATTCAGAACAATCTGATTATGGCTTCGACCGCCAAACAAGTGAATCGTATATCAATCAGGAGAACAATGTCTCCAAAACGGGGTATAACTTCTCTACAAGCTTCAATTCCAAAATAAATTCAAAACTGTTTGTAAAAGTTGGCTTGCAGAACGAATTGATAGGCTTGAATCTGTATTACAGGGAAAAAAGGGACATTCAATCGGATTGGAAGCAGATTTGGGATTACAACAGCTTCACCAACATGGCACAGGCCTATGCACACATCAAATATAGTTTCAATGATAAACTGACACTCAATGCGGGACTGCATTCCCAGCTGTTTTTCCTGAACAATTCTGTCTCTTTTGAACCGCGTCTGGGACTGAAATACGACATCAATGGTAAAAGCTCACTCAATTTTGGCTACGGACTTCATTCCCAGATGCAACCGATCAACGTCTATTTCCTGCAATCGCAAAACGCCGATGGCACCTACAGCTACAACAACAAGAACCTGGATTTTACCAAAAGCCATCATTTTGTTTTGGGATACGACCTTCAGCCATTCAAAGACTGGCGGTTGAAAACTGAGGTCTATTACCAGTCGCTTTACGATGTTCCGGTTAACACATTTTCAAGTAGTTACTCCATGCTGAATACCGGGGCAAGCTTCAAAACCGATCTGGAGGACCACCTTACCAACAGTGGAACCGGGACCAACTATGGTGCGGAACTGACCATCGAGAAATTTTTCAGCAAGGGATATTACGGACTGTTTACCTCATCAGTTTACAGTTCAAAATACACGGGAAGCGATGGAATCGAGAGAAACACCGCATTTAATGGGAAGTATGTTTTCAATATTCTGGGTGGTAAAGAATGGAAAGTAGGAAGGGAGAAGCGGAACAAATTTTCGACTGACCTGAAATATACCTATGCCGGCGGAAGGGCCTACACACCCATAGATTTAACTGCCTCTAATTCTACAGGTCGTGAGCAACTCTCGACCGATGCCTACTCTGCCTTTTACCCCAATTATTTCCGTCTGGATTTAAAAGCAAGCTATACGTTAAACAGTGCGAAGAAGAAACTATCCCATTCGTTTTCGTTGGATTTCCAGAATGTAACCAATCACAAAAACGTTTTCTCACAAAGCTACGACGACCGGAGCAAGGCAATCAATACGACCTACCAGCTGGGTTTTTTCCCGAACTTTATCTATAAATTACAGTTTTAAATTCCCTGGAATGAATAACCATTTCCGTCAACAGAAAACTAATACACCCGAAGCCTGGTTTTCTTCCTTGCGTTACTTTGCGAACTTTGCGCGACTTGATAAGCAACAGATATCTTCGGTGAGAATTCTTGCATTTAGTCTGATTACCCTGACAGCTATTGCATTAAGGCTTTACATAAGTTTCTCTCATGATCTGATCCTGGGAGTTGATGGAGGTTATTATCCGGTGCAGGTAAGGAATATTTTAAACACCGGATTCCTCAGTTTTAAAGACGTTCCGCTCTATTTCTATTTTTGCGCTTCGATCGTGAAAGGTATTTCCTTTTTGGGGTTCACTGTCACCGACGACACCATCATTTCTGTCATCAAAATTGTTGACAGTGCAGCTTTGCCCTTGCTGGCCATTCCATTGTATAAACTGGTAACCCGGAAAGAGCAACCTGTTTCTATTCCCGCAGCGCTCGCCATTCTATCTTTTGCCATTCTCTCTTTCACGCCATTTTTTATTTTGGGTGACTTGCAAAAGAATGCTTTTGCAATACCTCTGGCATTTATTTTCATTCTTTTACTTGAGGATTTTTTGATTAATCCGGTAAGGAGGAAGGTAATAGCTGTCGCAATCTCACTGGTCATCATTGCGCTAACTCACTTCGGAGTTTTTACTTTTTGCCTGGTTTTTTTAATCGTATCTCTTTTTATTTGCTATCGAAAAAACTCGATTCTTCCTTCCATTATCCTTTTCTTCGTTGGATTTGGACTGATTGCCTTGTTTGATATTAACCGTGCTTTCCGGTTAATAACCTTCTGGAAAGTCATTTTTGAAAGGCCTGCCATGTTGCAAGGTCCGTTGCCGTTACCTCTGCTGATGAATGTGCTGTTCTCTTATCTCCTTGCCGGATTGGGTATTTTTCAATTGCAAAAATTTAAAAGCAGATTGGATAAAGCATCTGAATACATGGTGCTTACATTAATTTTTTTGCTTGCTATATTTGCATTTCCTTTCTTTGATATGGAATATTTTCAAAGATTTAATGTCTTGTTGTTCATTCCGCAGCTCTTGTTGATAGCCTGGTTAATCCGGATGAATCAGAAATTTACATTTCCTCTTTCCTTTTCGCTCGTTTTACTAACAACTTTGTCAATTTTCATGTATTTTTCAGAAGAAAAGAAGCCTTGTATCACCAATCAGACATTTCAAGAACTACAAAATATCAAGAAGTTTCTTCCTGAAAACAGAGAAAACACTATTGTAATTGCAAGTCATGGCATGGAATTCTGGACAGCCTGGGCATTAAATGTCAGGGTTGGGCAAGACAGGGCGATGGACAAAATTGGACTTGAAAATTACAGCAGCGTTATTCTCCTGCAACAAAAAAACGAAGAGAGGCAAGGACCACTGGGAGGCAAAGCGACACACAAATCAAGGATTGGAATGGCGGGACATCCACCAATGGGTTCAGGAATGGATCCACGAATGGGGCGTCCGGTTACTGTAAATTTTAAGTTGATGTATAGTTCTTCCAATTTAAATGCCTATCAAAAAATGAAGTAAAAAGATATGTTTAAAACTAGAAAAGGTTTTCTTCTGCTGTATGCAACGATCTGGGCACTGGTGTTGATATCGCCCTATTTCAGATATATGCAGGATATCAGTCCGAATGGTTGGACCAGAATGATCGGCGACTGGACCAATCTTTTCTTGCTCCTGCTACTTTTTCTGATCAATTTATTTGTGCTGGTACCTCGATTACTCTTTAATGACAAAAGATCTCAATATTTTGTCATCGTTACCTCCATGATATTTGTTGTTGCAATTATCAGTTTATTCGTCCATCCGGTAGGACCCCCTCACCAACCCGGAATGGGAATTCCTCCACCTGAACTTCAGCCTGCCCGGCCGTATGACCTTCAATCCCTGCTGGGAACAATTCTGAATAATCTGATTACCGCTTTGCTGATCATTGGCAGCAGCACCGCTCTCGAGCTTGAATACAAATGGCGGAGTGAACAGAAATTGCGGAAAGATGCAGAGAAGG
>JBAXUL010000182.1:0-5552 GCA_037129695.1 Prolixibacteraceae bacterium | reverse complement strand
TTTCAATTGACTGAATAATTTTTTACATTCCCTGCAAAAGATCATTCAGGGGACTTATCTTTGCGACACAACGCAACCATTAAAAAGTTCGATTTTGGCTGATTATCTTGACAATCTGAATGAGGCCCAACAGCAGGCAGTGCTGAATGTGGAAGGACCATCCCTGATCATTGCTGGCGCGGGCTCAGGAAAAACGAGGGTTTTAACCTACCGGATTGCCCACTTATTGAAAAAGGGAGTTCCTCCCTCCTCTATTCTTGCCCTGACTTTCACCAACAAGGCAGCGCGTGAAATGAAGGAAAGAATTGCCGCCGTAGTTGGCCAAAATGTTGCCAGGTACCTGTGGATGGGTACTTTCCATTCCATTTTCTCGAGAATCTTAAGGGCCGAAGCCGCCCTGATCGAATATCCCTCCACCTTCACCATTTATGACACCCAGGATGCGAAAAGCCTGATTCGCACCATCATCAAAAGCATGAACCTGGAGGAAAACAGTTACAAACCATCCGCAGTTTTGAACCGGATCTCAGCCGCTAAGAACAATCTGGTTCTCCCGGCAGGGTATAAACAAAATGAAACCATCCGTGAAAATGATGCAGCCGCGAGAATCCCTAAAACCGGCGAAATCTACGAGGAATATGTGAGGCGTTGCAAAAATGCCGGAGCCATGGATTTTGACGATTTGCTGCTGATGACCAACATCCTCTTCAAGCGCTTCCCCGATACCCTGAATAAATACCAGAATTTATTCAAGTATATTCTCGTGGATGAGTATCAGGACACCAATTTCTCTCAGTACCTGATCGTTAAAAAACTGGCGGAACTGCATCACAACCTTAGCGTCGTTGGGGACGATGCCCAGAGCATCTATTCCTTCCGGGGAGCCCGGATCGAAAATATCCTCAACTTCAAAAATGACTATCCCAATTTCAGCGTATACAAACTCGAACAAAATTACCGCTCTACCCAAACCATCGTCAACGCGGCCAACAGCATCATCGCCAAAAACAAAAACCAACTGCAGAAAACAGTTTTCAGCGAAAATGATGCGGGCGCCAAAATCAAGGTATTGAATGCCCTCAACGACCAGGAGGAAGGTTTCCTGGTGGTGAATGAGATTTTTCAGAAACGGATGACCGGTCACGACAGCTATGCGGATTTCGCAATTTTGTACCGCACCAATGCCCAATCGAGGGTTTTTGAGGAAGTTCTGCGGAAGCGCAACATACCCTACAAAATTTACGGAGGCCTCTCTTTTTATCAACGCAAGGAGATCAAGGACCTTTTGGCCTATTTCCGGCTGGTGATCAATCAGAAAGACGACGAATCCTTCAAAAGGGTCATCAATTATCCGGCAAGGGGAATCGGTGCCACCACCATTGGCAAAATGGAAGAATTTGCCTCCTCGAACGATTGCAGCATGTTCACGGTCTCAACTGACCCGGATTTGATGCACAAGGCCGGACTGAATGCAGGCACCACCAAAAAGGTCATGGAATTCTCCAATCTGATCCTCTCATTTTCAGATCGCTCATTTACGATGGAGGCATACGAGATGGCCCAGCGCATCGCAACCGAATCCGGTATCATGTCTGAGTTGTACCAGGATAAATCACCCGAAAACATCAGCAGATACGAGAATACGGAGGAGTTGCTCAATGCCATTCAGCAATTCACCATCGATGCGGTAGAGGAAGGTCATTCCGCACTGCTTCCCAATTTTCTGGAAGAAGTTTCGCTCCTTACCGATCAGGACAATGATAAAGTGGAAGATTTTGACAAGGTAACACTGATGACGGTCCATTCGTCCAAGGGTCTCGAATTCAACAATGTGTTTATTGTTGGCCTGGAAGAAAATCTCTTCCCTTCCGGATTTAGCGGCACCATCACCCTTTCTGAGCTGGAAGAGGAACGCAGGCTTTTTTACGTCGCACTGACCCGTTCCAAACAATCGGCATTCCTCTCATTTGCCCAACAGCGGTTCAAATGGGGAAAAACGGAGTTCTGCCATCCCAGCCGCTTCATCGGAGAGATTGATCCGCAATACCTGGATATTCAAAACAGCAGATTTTTTCACCATCATGTTTCAGGGGAAGCGACAGGCACAACCGGAGGCATTAATAAAACCATCTCCTCCTCCGGAGAACGCAATGCCTTTTTACCGCCAAAATCCGGTTCGACACTCGGACCCAACTACAGAAAAAGCAATGACTCCGGTCCTTCCGAACCATTTGATGCGGTAGATCCTGACTTACTTCAGATCGGTATGTTCGTTGAACATCAACGTTTTGGAAGAGGGAAAATCGTCGAACTCGAAGGTGTCATGCCGGAGAAAAAGGCCAAAGTGTTCTTTGCCAATGCAGGAGAAAAACAGTTACTGCTGAAATTTGCCAAATTAAAAATCGTAGAAGATCCCAATTAATTCTGCGCATTGAAATAGGAATGATCTTCCTGTCAACATTTCGACTGACAATGATCAGAATGGAAATTCAGTGCGGCGATTAAAAAACAATTTATTATCGGATAAATTCAACATCTAATTGTGTAACTTTGCCCCACAGAATATATAATGCTTGAAAAAGCGCACTTAATTGAATTTCACGATGTTCAAAGATTATAACACACAACGTACCCAGATGAAGCTTCCTGAGTACGGAAGGGCACTTCACAAAATGGTAGAACATGTCCTCACCATTGAAGACCGCGACGAGCGAAACCTGGCGGTAAAATCGATTATCGATATCATGGGCATGATGTACCCTTATCTTCGCGACATCAACGATTTCAAACACAAACTCTGGGACCACATCGCCATCATGTCTGATTTCAAACTTGACATTGATTATCCTTATGATCCGCCAGTCCCTGAGACTTTTACAGAGAAACCAAAGCATATTCCCTATACCCAGTCAGATATCAGATACCGTCATTACGGTAAGATCATGGAGCAACTGATTGAGAATGTGGCCAAAATGGACGAAGAGAATCCGGTCAAAGGTCAGAATACAGAACAGTTGGCCAACCAGATGAAAAAATCTTACCTGACCTGGAACAAGGACATGGTAGAGGATGAAAAAATTCTTGACGACCTGAAACTGATCTCCAAAGGTCATTTGAAGTTAAATGAAGGCGTTCATCTTCAGGAGGTTACTGATATCATCAAGATTCAGAAGAAAAAAACTAAAGTCACTTCCGGATCCAACCGGAAACACAAATAGCGCTGCGCGAAGGCCATGGCACGATTTATCATTGAAGGAGGAGTATCCCTATCCGGAGAATTAACCCCCCAAGGTGCCAAGAATGAAGCACTGCAGGTAATTTGCGCAACGCTGCTAACCCCGCAGACAGTCACCTTGTCCAATATTCCGGAAATCAGCGATGTACTCAAACTGATTGATATCCTCAGGAATTTAGGGGTAGTTATCGACAGGCTTTCCAAAGGAACCTGGTCATTTTGCGCGGAGAAGGTGGATGTTGATTTCATGACTTCGCCCCTCTTTTTTCAGCAAGCCGCTGCCTTGCGCGGATCCATCATGATAATCGGCCCGATGCTGGCCCGGTTCGGAAAAGGTACCATACCCCAGCCCGGAGGTGACAAAATCGGAAGACGCAGACTGGATACTCATTTCCGGGGATTTGAATCTCTTGGAGCACAATTCATTTTCGATCCGGAACATTCACTGTTCAGAGTCGAAACAAAAAAATTAAAAGGCGCCTACATCTTGCTGGATGAGGCATCCGTGACCGGAACCGCCAACCTGATAATGGCCGCAGTGATGGCAGAAGGAACCACCACCATCTACAATGCCGCATGTGAGCCCTACGTCCAGCAATTGTGCAGGATGCTCGTCAGCATGGGTGCCAGAATCGATGGCATCGGCTCCAATCTCCTGCACATTCATGGCGTAACTTCACTCAACGGATGCAGCCATCGTCTGCTGCCCGACATGATTGAGGTAGGCAGTTTTATCGGATTGGCCGCCATGACCTCCTCTGACCTGCTGATTAAGGATGTTGCTTACGATCAGCTTGGTATCATCCCGGATTCATTCCGAAAAATGGGAATCAACGTGATCAGAAAAGGCGATGACATCCACATTCCTGTGCAGGATCATTATGAAATAGAATCCTTCATTGACGGATCGATCATGACGATTGCGGATGCTCCGTGGCCCGGACTTACGCCCGATCTGCTCAGCATTTTTCTGGTTATCGCCACCCAGGCAAGAGGCAGTGTGCTCATCCACCAGAAAATGTTTGAAAGCAGGCTTTTCTTTGTGGACCGATTGATCGACATGGGATCCAAGATTATCCTTTGTGATCCGCACAGAGCGACGGTGATAGGCCTCGACCGTTCTCATCCGCTCCGGAGCACCCGCATGACCTCCCCGGATATACGTGCCGGAGTTGCTTTGCTGATTGCAGCGCTGTCAGCCAACGGTGTCTCAATCATCGACAATATTGAACAGATAGACCGCGGATACGAGAATATTGACGATCGGCTCAATGCCATCGGGGCCAAAATCAAAAGAGAATAATCAGGTAAGCTGTCAGTTTTCGGTGTTTTTTAGTGTCAAAATGTCCGAACCAATCCAGATGGCAAGCTATTTGATGAATTTAAATCAGTTTTGAACAATTGTAGAATAATGATGAAGAAACAAACAGACCACAAAAAAAATAGCGCCACGAATAAGAATTCCAATAATCAGGAGACCAATTCTTTAAATAACAATCTGACGCCGGAACAGGAAATTCTCAATGGATTACCTGAAGCTGAAGCGAAAGAGGCGGAACAGGCGGTCAAAATAGCTGAGCTTACGGCCGGACTGGCAGCAGCCAACGATAAATATCTGCGCCTTTCGGCGGAATTTGACAATTTCCGCAAACGCACCCTGAAAGAAAAGATGGACCTGATGAAAAATGCTTCGGAATCTGTCATGGTTAATTTTCTTCCGGTCATGGACGATGTCGAACGGGCCATGCAAGCCATTGAAGTTTCAGACAATCTGGAAACTACCAAAGAAGGCATCAACCTGATTTACAATAAATTCAAAGACTTTACCCGACAAAATGGTGTGGTAGAGATGGAAGCCAAAGGTTTGGTGCTGAATACCGACCATCACGAGGCAATTACCAAAATCCCGGCTCCGACAAAAGATCTGAAAGGGAAAATTGTCGAAGTGGTCCAAAAGGGTTACCTCCTGAATGATAAAGTGATTCGTTTTGCCAAAGTTGTAATAGGCGATTAATAATAACACTTCGAAAAAAAATAAAATGTCATCAAAAAGAGATTATTACGAAGTGCTGGGAGTCTCCAAAAGCGCTACTGCAGAGGAGATTAAAAAAGCCTACCGAAAAAAAGCCATTCAATATCACCCGGATAAAAATCCGGGAGACAAGGCTTCCGAAGAAAAATTCAAGGAAGCAGCGGAAGCATACGAAATCCTGAGCAGTGCGGAGAAAAAACAAAGATATGACCAGTATGGCCATGCAGGAATGGGTAACCAGGGTGGGTTCAGCGGTCATAACATGACGATGGACGATATTTTCTC
>JBAXUL010000181.1:0-5592 GCA_037129695.1 Prolixibacteraceae bacterium | reverse complement strand
CTTGCCTCCATCCTTTTCAGGATTTGTTTGAACGAGAGGCCTGCATCGATCAGGATAGCATCGTCGTTAGTTCCTATGTAGTAGCAGTTTCCATTGCTGCCTGAAGCAAGGGCGCAAATTTCGATCATATATTAATCTTAAATGGCCGAAAATAGCGATTTTTTGTGAGTCGACTCGTTCAAAAAGATGATTTGCAGCGCGCAAAATTTAACTTATACCTGAATATCAAATGCCCGTTCTCCAAGTCCACTTGAATCTCACCTTCCTTTTCAGAGGAGTAAAGACAATGATCTCGTTGATTCTGCTGAGAAACTCAGGGCGGAACGTTTGTTTTCATAGCTTCATTAATTCATCCGGAAGTTTCTGAGCGTTTCACTTCATTCAAACTGTATGACAAGGAGATCAGCCGACCCAGATGTCTGATCCCGGAACTGAGGATTTGTCTTCTCCTTTGAACCGATAGCCCGCTTTTTCAACCGCCGATCTGATCATATCCTCATTAATCGGATCTCCTTTAACTTTGACATGACCAGTCACATTGTCGGCATCCACTTCTTCGATACCCTGAATTATTTTGATTCCGTTTTCGACATGTGCTTTGCAATTTTTGCAGGTCATTCCTTCGACCAGGAATATTTGAGTTGACATAATTCGTTTCAGTTATTATTATTTATAATCATTCTAAATATTAATCAAAGATGCAGAATATTATTTTGAAAAAAATGATATTTCAGTGAAAAATTACTTTGCCGATGGATTTTTTTATGATTCGACTACTGGGCAACAAAAAGGTAGGTGATGGTGCCGCGTTGCTTGTCCGGTGCGGCATTGTCAGGATTGAAAACCGTTTTCTCAGCAGCCTGTCTGGCATAGGCGAAAATCATTGGATCACTTATTTTAGCTGACTCCTGTGGGTTGGCGCTGATTACTTCCCCGTTTCTGTCAACCACAATGTCAACCACCACTTCGCCTCCGCCCTGAGCCAGATATACAGGGATAGGCAACTGGAGGTGAAATCTGTTTCCAAGCAAATAATGAATGTTCGATTTTCCCCTGAAAGTAGAACGTTTGGCCTCTTCGCGGGTCATCCCTTCGGTGGAGGCAACCGGCATTGGGATATCTCCGATTTGAGGGATTTTCTTTGAAAGATTTCTGCTTACATCACGCTCAAGTTGTTTGGCCGCTGCCAATTCTCTGGCGTACTCTTTGTCGAAAAATGGATCGCTCGTTGAATGTCCGGATTGATTGCCAAGATTGACCGCTCTGTTTGAATTGTGCTGGCCTGTATGGGATGCATTGAAGGCAAGTGACTGATTTCCTTGATCCAGTCTTTCTTTTTCCGGATCCGGAAGCTTCATCTCCTCTGTCGTTAGATCAACAAAAAGAGCTTCCAGTGGTAATTCATGGTTGTTTTTCAGCCTGGCAAAAAGAAGAGAGACCAACACGACCAAGTGAATGGCCAGTGTGGCTATGATCCCGTTAATATTGATGCGGTAAAATCTCTGCAATTTTTCCATTCACCTGATGATTTGATTCAAAGAGTATTCTGCCTCAAAATTACGTCAAAGAAATCAGATTTGGTTATCGCGATTAATTTTTACAGCAAGCACTTTGCATTAATCAATCAACCAGGAAGGTTGCAGTGGTGGGAAAATGGATTTTTCGATGCTTGTATCATAAAGGGTGGTAATGGCTTCCCTGCCCATTGGTCCGAGGTCTGCTGTAAAGTCGTTCACGTAAAGTTCTATATGTTTTCGCATCACGGACTCATCCATGGACTGGGCATGTTTTTTGACGAATGGGAGCGAGTCGTTTGGGTTCTCAAACGCGTACCTGACACTTCGTTCCAGCACCCTGTTAACTGTTAATCTGAGCTCGCGGGGCAGGTCTCTTTTAATGATGATCCCACCGAGAGGAATAGGTAAACCGGTAAGTTGTTCCCAGTATTCACCAAGATCTACAATCTTTATCAATCCTTTCGACTGGTAAGTAAACCTGTTCTCGTGAATAATCACTCCCGCATCGGCTTCCCCCGAAAGGATCACCTCTTCAATGTCTGAAAAGAGGTACTCTTTTTTCGAAATCAGATTGGGATATGCGATTGAAAGGAGCAGATTGGCCGTGGTATACTTACCAGGAATGGCAATTTTCAGACCGTCCAGTTCATCCGGAAAGATCTTGTGTTTGCTGATCAGCAGAGGTCCGTTTCCGAATCCAAGTGCGCTTCCTGCCGTGAGTAGTTGATAAGAAGCGGACAAATAGGCAAATGCATGGTAGCTAACCTTGGAGATGTCCAGTGTGTTGGAAAATCCCAGTTGATTGAGTTCTTCTACATCTGCCAGATGAAGTTGAAAACGCAATCCTTCGGTATCGATTCTCCCGTTGACCATCGCATCAAAAATAAAAGTGTCGTTGGGGCAGGTAGAAAAACCTAAGGTGAGGTTCATCAGGAGAGCTGTTTGATTTTGGCAAATTTTCTGAGGAAACGGAAGAGTTCGTCAGTGAGGTTTTCAATGGCCAATGGAATATCCCATTTGGCGGTATCCCTTGACTCGACAAAATTGGAAATGGCACGAATCTCGAGGAAAGGAACTTTTTCGTGCATGCAGACATAAAACACGGCGGCTCCTTCCATGGATTCCACATCCGGGTTGAAGCCACAGGTTATTTTTGAAATACTTTCAGGGCTGCCGTGGCTGATATTACCCGTAACGCCGTTAACTGATGCAAGTTCCAGTTCTTTGAAGTGGTTTGGATTGATCATTCTTCCATTTTCGAACGGGAATTGGTTGACCTCCATAAAACCGGCTTCAAAAAGAGAGACGATTGAATTGCATTCTTCAATCCCAAGGTCACAGATTTGTTCGGTATGTACATTGACAACCGTACCAATTGAAAGTTCATCACGGAAACTGCCCGCAATACCTGCATTGATCACAAGATCGTACTTTCTGGCATACAAAGCCCTCGTAAGATGGTAGGCTGTAAATGTCATGCCGATCCCGGGGATAAGCAGATCTATTTCCAGATCATACCATTTGTAATGGAAAATATTCTTTCCTTCACCTTCGATCTCGATCAAATTCTCGAAGAACTGGTAGAGTTCAAAACATGTGGCACCGACAAACAATATTCTCATGCTGGTAAAACGGATCTGATTCATTTCAGAGGTGCAAATGTAAAATATCATTCTCTAATTTGAACCTCTAACTAACATTCATACTTATTTTGATGAAAAAAGTTATAAAAAGTTGTTTATTTGTACTCAGTTTAATTAAAATGCCACCTTTTACCTCTCCTATCGATCAATGATTGCGGTCATTCTGAAGTTTTGGATGCGGACACTTTAAATTCATCATTATGCAATTCTCCTTACATAGGAAAAAGTCAGACGGTTACCAGAAAATTGAGCATTATCCAAAGGAGACCGTTACCAGGATGGCAGAGCATTACCGGCAGATTCTTGAACTGACAGGAGAGGATCCAACCCGCGAAGGATTATTACAGTCGCCTTTGAGGATTGCCAAGGCCATGCAGTTCATGACCCAGGGATACAGCATGGATCCTGAGGAAATACTAAAATCGGCCATGTTCAAGGAAGATTACCGCCAAATGGTCATCGTGAAGGACATCGAGATTTATTCACTTTGCGAGCACCACATGCTCCCGTTCTTCGGGAAAGCGCATGTGGCCTATATCCCCAACGGTTACATTACCGGACTGAGCAAAATCGCCAGGGTAGTTGAAGCCTACTCAAGACGTTTGCAGGTGCAGGAAAGGCTCACCTTGCAGATTAAGGAATGTATTCAGAATACCTTGTCTCCGCTTGGCGTAGCGGTGGTCATCGAGGCCAAGCACATGTGCATGTGCATGCGTGGTATCGAAAAACAAAACTCTGTCACCACTACCTCCGATTTCACTGGTGCCTTCGAGAAAGTGGCCACCAGGGAGGAGTTTATCAGGCTGATAAGTTCGAAATTGTCTTAAGCTAATAGGTGTAATTGGAAAAAGAGGGGGCGACGGACTCAAATATCACCATAGCCATCAAATCTATCTTCTATTTCATAATTTGCTCTCCGTTCGGAAAGAAGTGCGTCGGGGCGGCCCTTGTGGCTGCCCAATGCCTGTGTACCGAAAAATATTGCAAAAATGCAATGAGATGATGCGATAATAAGTTGATTGGATGATGTGTCTTGTCCTGAAAATAGGTTTACAAAAAATGGTAAACTAAAATCAGGATGAGTTAATGGGAAAGAACTTTATGAATTAGATAAGGAGATATAAAAATGGGATTGAGAAGGACAAAATCAGCACAATGAATGAGTAGAGACACAGCATGCTGCGTCTCTTTGAATAAAACCACCAAACTTGTCTTTACTTCTTAAATTTAGCTGGGTAGTGGCGAAATGCTGTTAGTAAATGGGATGTTGTGTGAATCCGTCTGCGACCAAATCTTGAAAATAGTTATTATTTATTTTGACCTTACGGAATGAATCGTTTTATGAAAAAGTCGTGTAACAAGGAATAATTGGGGAGTTTTTTATCTTTGCAACCAATAATCAGTAAAATATTCTCAATGAAAGCATATGTTTTTCCCGGTCAGGGAGCCCAATTCATCGGAATGGGAAAAGATCTTTATGATCAATCCCCGGAAGCCAAAGCCCTTTTTGAAAAAGCCAATGCAATCCTTGGTTTCAGTATCACAGACATCATGTTCAGCGGAACAGATGAAGAGCTGAAACAGACTCGCGTAACCCAACCTGCTATCTTTCTCCACTCTGTTTTGCTGGCCAAAACAATGGGTGATGGGTTTCGGCCGGAAATGGTTGCCGGTCATTCTTTGGGCGAATTTTCTGCCCTCGTGGCAGCCGATGCACTCTCCTTCGAGGACGGACTGCTGCTGGTTTCAAAAAGAGCCCTGGCCATGCAGAAAGCATGCGAAGCAGAACCTTCCACCATGGCAGCTATTCTTGGAGTCGAAGATGCTGTAGTTGAGCAGGTCTGTGCCGAAATCGAAGAGGTGGTTGTTCCTGCAAACTACAACTGTCCGGGACAGCTGGTAATTTCCGGGTCGATTGAAGGGGTTGAAAAGGCTTGTGTCAGGTTAACTGAACTTGGTGCCAAACGCGCCCTGAGATTAAATGTAGGCGGAGCGTTTCACTCTCCCTTGATGGAGCCTGCCCGCACCGAACTAGCTGAAGCCATCAATTCTACAGTTTTCCAAATTCCGGTTTGTCCTGTGTACCAGAACGTAAATGCAGCTCCTGTTTCAGATCCGGAATTGATCAAAGCCAATCTGATTGCCCAACTGACTGCGCCTGTCAAATGGACCCAAACGGTCATCAACATGCTGGCAGATGGAGCTGATTCCTTTACAGAGGTTGGACCAGGAAGCGCACTTCAGGGAATGATCAAAAAGGTGGACAGGGCAGTTGCAACCAACGGAATCAGTACGTTTCAGGGATAATTGAATTACAAATTACAAATTACAAATGAAGAGGATTGTTGAAATACGGACCGTGCATCCTTCATTTGTAATCTTTAATTTGTAATTTTACCCAAATGCGCTATCAATTCACCTTAAAACTGGTC
>JBAXUL010000180.1:0-5616 GCA_037129695.1 Prolixibacteraceae bacterium | reverse complement strand
ACCTTAACCAGATTAAAGGAGCGGTTTGATGTACAATACGAACTTCTTTTTGCCGGACTGGCAGGAACGGAATCTGCGTCCAAAGCACTACCGGCACTAACCGGCATTGCTGCTTTTCCCAGCACCATATTTATTGACAAAAAAGGGAATGTCAGGAAAATACACACGGGCTTCAGTGGCCCTGCAACAGGAAAGTTCTATGAAGAATTTATTTCAGATTTCAATCATGTTATCGACGGTTTACTCAACGAGTAACTTTATCCTCTATTCCTGTAATCTGATTCGATGAGTACAAACAAAATTGAAAACGTAATTATCGCTGATTCTCAGTATTTGGTAGCTGAGACAGTAAAAAACCTGATTCAGTCGGATGAGCGTTATTCCCTTTCTGGAGTCGTTGAAACAGCGCAGGATCTATTCAGTCTTTTGCTGCGGACGAAAAACGGATTGCTCATTACTGATATTGAAACCATGGATTATTCTTCCTCCGATGATCTGAAAAGGATCAGGGAAGATTATCCGCAGATAAAAATATTGGTGCTGACCAATTTTATCAGTAAAGCAGAATTTTTATCCCTATCCAAATCAGGGATTAAAAATATTGCCTATAAAAATATTGACAGGGATGAATTGCTCTCGGCCGTTCAATCTACGCTGAAAGGCAAAAAATTCTATTCGGACGAGATCATGGATCTGTATCTTGAAATGAACGAAAACAAGTACAGTGTGGAAGAGACGAAAAGTCTGACAGTGTCAGAAATCGAAATTGTCAGAATGATTGTCAATGGTTTGACAACCAAAGAGATTGCACAGAAGAAAAATATCAGCCATCACACGGTGAGTACCCACCGGAAAAATATCTTCAGGAAAACAGAGGTCTCCAATGCTTCTGAACTGATTATTTGTGCCATAAAGGCCGGCTGGATTGACAATATCGAATATTACATCTAGCTTTTCCGAACAGCTGAAACCCATTGTTAACTGAATTTGGTATACCCTGATAAGGGGATTTCATCATTGAATTTTTTATACTTACTTGCACACCTGATTGATATCGATGGGGTAGGTAAAGATTTTAACAAATCAAAATTGACTTCAGCATTGAACAATGTTCATCAATCTTCGTATTAAGAGAAAAGAATAAAAATTTAACACAATGAGTATTATTCAGGTAAACGGAAAAAATCAGGAGGTCGAAACACCTGTCTCTTTGGTTGAGGTGATGAGGATCAACAACGTGACACAACCCGAAATGGTGTCTGTTCAGGTGAATGGGGAATTTGTAAGCCGCTCGGAATTTGAGACTGTTCAGATCCATCCTGGAGATGAGGTTGACTTTCTCTATTTCATGGGAGGAGGATCGCGATGTTGAAGCCCAAAGGTTTCACCACCAGGGTGATACATACTGCATTTGCCAAGGATGATGTGAACAGGGCACTGCACCAGCCTATTTATAGCAATGCAGCCTTTGATTTTGAATCTGCTGAAAACATGGAACTGGCATTTCAGGGACGACTTCCTGCTCATGCATACTCAAGAATATCCAATCCAACCGTTGAAAATCTGGAGTTGCGCATCAAACAAATGACGGATGCGCTGAACGTGACTGCACTTAGTTCGGGCATGGCAGCCATATCCAACGTGATTCTTCTTTTGGCATCCAACGGAACCAACATTGTGGCATCAAGTCATTTATTTGGCAATACGTTAATATTCTTTGACAAAACCATCAGGGACTTTGGTATTGAAACCCGTTTTTGCGATCTGACCGATGAGGAATCCGTCAGGAAAAACATTGACGACAAAACCGTGGCCGTTTTTGCCGAGTCTATCACCAATCCTCAGCTCGAAGTGGTTGATCTTGAACTTCTGGCCGGTATCGCCCATGAAATGAATGTTCCTTTCATTGTTGATTCTACGCTTACACCCCCCAATGTTTTCCATGCGAAAGATTTCGGAGTCGACATCGAGGTCATCTCGAGTACCAAATGTATTTCGGGAGGAGCAACCAGCATCGGCGGGCTCATTCTTGATTACGGCACTTTTGACTGGAGCAAATCGGCCAAACTGGCACCTTTGGCCAAGCGATTCGGTCCATTTGCCTTCAATTACAAATTGCGCAGGGAGATTTTCAGAAACCTGGGGGCTTGCCTTTCTCCATTTGCAGCTTATCTCCAGAGTCTCGGTCTGGAAACCATCCAGTTGAGATTTGAGAAAGCGGTCGACAACTGCAAGCAAATAGCGGATTTTCTGGCCACGCTTTCAACAGTTAAGGCAGTCAACTATCCGGGAAGGAAAGGCTCTGAATTTTATGAGATCAGCCAAAAGCAATTTGGAGAATATCCGGGTGCGATGCTGACTTTTGATTTTGCCTCCAAAGAAGAATGCTTTGCATTCATCAACAAGCTGGATCTGATCAAACGGGCAACCAATGTGTACGACAACAAAACACTGATCATTCATCCGGCTTCAACCATATATTGTGATTTCAGCCTGGAAGAGAGAGAAAAGATGCACGTTTATGATACAACCGTCCGACTTTCCCTGGGAATCGAAGATGTGGATGATTTGAAAAACGACATTTTGCAGGCATTAAATAAGTAATAATGGATTTTACAGAAGATCAGATACATAGATATAGCCGCCATATTCTCTTGCAGGATGTGGGTGTGGAAGGACAGGAAAAAATCAGCAACGGGAAAGTTCTGATTATTGGTGCAGGCGGGCTGGGCGCTCCGGTGGCCCTTTATCTTGCCGCGGCAGGAGTAGGCACCATCGGGATTATCGACGGAGATGTGGTCGATTTGTCCAACCTCCAGCGTCAGGTGATCCACTTTACGGCCGATGTCAACAAAGCCAAAGTACTTTCTGCCAAAGAGAAAATCAACCAGTTGAATCCGGATGTGAACGTGATCACCTACCAGGAATTGCTCACATCCGCCAATGCGCTTGAAATTATTGGCCAATACGACTTTGTAGTAGATGGAACCGATAATTTTCCGGTGAAATTTCTGATCAACGATGCCTGCGTGAAAGCCGGCAAGCCATTTTCGCATGGCGGAATACTGCGTTTCGACGGACAAACCATGACTATTCTTCCCGGAACCGCATGTTATCGTTGCGTTTTTCATGCCCCTCCGCCACCCAATGCAGTTCCAACTTGTTCTGAAGCTGGTGTTTTGGGAGCCATTGCCGGAATGCTTGGAACAATTCAGGCTACAGAAGTGCTGAAGTATCTGACCGGAGTTGGCGATTTGCTCACCAACAGGCTCCTCACTTTCAATGCGAAAACCATGGAGTTTCGAACCATCAAGGTCAAACACAATCACAACTGTGCCGTTTGCGGTGATCATCCAACGATTACAGAATTGGTTGATTATGAACAGGCAACATGTGAATTAAAGAATTAAGAATTAAAGATTAAAAATGGTGAATGATGGGAAATATAGATCTTGCGACTTTGAATCAGCCGGTTAATCAGAAGAAACTCTCGCTGATCTGTTTCAGTGGTGATTTTGACAAGCTGGTCGCGACCTTTACCCTTGCGACAGGTGCTGCAGCAGTAGGATACGAGGTGAATATATTTTTTACTTTTTGGGGACTGGATGCCATCAAGACCAGGCAGGGCAGGGCTTTTGTCGGAAAAGGCTTTCTCGGTAAGCTCTTTGGATTTTTCATGGGAGGTTTACGAAGTGCTCCCGTCAGCAGGCTGAATTTTCTTGGACTCAGTCCAAAAATATTCCGTTACCTGATGCGCAGCAAGAATGTGGCCACACTGGAAGAGTTGGTTGAGGCGGCGAAGGTGCTGGAAGTCAATATGTACGCATGTGAGATGGCCATGCATATTCTCGGTCTCGAAAAAAGCGATTTTATCCACGAAGTGAAAGAAGTATTGGGTGTTACTACATTCCTGGAGCTTTCGGAAGGTGGCAGAACACTATTCATTTAATTCAAAATCAATAAATTATGCCAACTTTCACATTAGATATTACGAAGGAGCATTGTCCGATGACCTTTGTCAAAACAAAGATTCAATTGTCCAAACTACAATCCGGTGATTTGCTTGAGGTGTTTCTGACCGAAGGCGAACCGCTCAATAATGTTCCCAGAAGTTCGAGGGAACAAGGATACAATGTGCTGGAAGTCTCGCATGTAGAAGGAAACATCCATAAAGTAGTCATACAGAAATAAACTGTTCTCCATGCTCTCGATACCCCAACATCTTGCAAATGATATTTTTGACCACGCATTGAATGGCCTTCCGGAAGAAATTTGCGGCTATCTCGCAGGAACCGGCAGAGAAGTTTCCCGGGTTTTCAGGATGACGAACATTGATCACAGCCCTGACCATTTTTCTTTTGATCCTGCCGAGCAGTTTCAGGTAGTCAGGGCAGCCAGAAAGGAAGGACTTGAAATTCTGGCCAATTACCACAGCCACCCTGAAACACCTGCCCGCCCGTCAGCAGAAGATATCCGGCTTGCGTTCGATCCTGAAATAAGCTATGTGATTGTTTCACTGGCGGCTGAAGTACCGGATATCAAGTCTTTCAGAATAAGGAACGGGGAAGTAGAAAAGGAAGAAATTCAAATGTAGGTTTTTAACCACGGAGGACAACAAGTTTAACTGCGAAGGACACCAAGGCAGAGGAAATTATTTCTTCCCTTCGTGTCCTTTGTGTTTCCCTTTGCGTCCTTCGTGGTTAAATTTTTCTCAAAATGAAGTTATTGAACATCTTCCAGATATGTTCTTTTGATACCTTTTACTCGATATTGGGTTGGTAGCAGCAAAAAAAGCAGAACAAATTATTTCTCAAGCCTATTTATTCTTATTTTTGTTAGGGAAATCAATGAACGATTTCCTTTATAACCAATGGATAAGACCATTTCTGCATCCACCCTTGTCAAAACCTACCGGCGATTGTTCAGTTGCCTGATGTTCTACAATTAGCTTTTTCAGGATATCTCCCTATCCACAAACCTGCATTTTCACATTGTCGAATTGTCGAGTTGTCGAATTATTTATTTCTCCATCCCATGTTCGAAAAGATCACCCAACATATCCAAACTCCTGGACGTCCTGCTGAAAGTGAGGGCAACTTCTACCAACCCCAAAACAGCAAAATTGGTCCGGGGATGAACGAACGAATCCAAAAATTACGCAAACTGAGCGTTGAAACAGCACCATCACTCTCCATTGAGCGCGCATTGCACGAATCAGCGTTTTACAAGGAAAACTTCGGAAAAATGTCCACCCCGGTTTTGCGTGCCGCCAATTTTCTGGATCATTGTCAAAAAAAAGTCATTTACATTGGAGAAGGCGAACTGATTGTTGGGGAACGCGGCCCCGAGCCAAAATCGGTACCCACATTTCCTGAACTGACCTGCCACAGTGTGGAAGACCTGAATGTTCTAAATACCCGCGAACTGCAGCGTTACACCATCCGGCAGGAAGATATCGACACTTATGCCGGCGAAGTGATTCCCTTCTGGGAAGGGAAAACCCAGCGCGAAAGGATCTTCAGTCATGTTCCAAAGGAATGGAAACTAGCTTACGAAGCCGGCATGTTCACTGAATTCATGGAGCAGCGTGCGCCCGGGCATACGGCGCTCGACGGG
>JBAXUL010000018.1:0-48272 GCA_037129695.1 Prolixibacteraceae bacterium | reverse complement strand
GCTCGTTTCACTCGTAAATAGATTAATTATATTATTGAATATCTGTAAGTACTCATGGAACTCGCAAGTGCGTTTACGTTCCCTTTTGTTGGCTTAGCCCATGCTCGTTTCATACGCTATTAATTTACTGATTATAAGCTACTTTAATTCTGTCCTTTTTATCGTTATAAATATCCAATTTTCGATGGCATGTTTCATTTTCAGTTAATTAGCGCATGTTTGATGAAGTTGGTGATCACCTGCCTTCGCTCTTTCAAAAACACATCATATTTTACAGGATCATTTTGAAAAAGTTTCCGCTGAAATAAAGGTCTTCCCACATAGGGAATGACGATCATTCCGATCATGCTGACAAATAAATGGGGGAAAGTGATGAATCGCAAATGGCCCGCCTGCACCTCGCGGTCAATCATTTTTTCAACCAGGTCGAAATCCAGGCCCTGGTCTGACATAAATCCAGCGAGTTGATCGGGATCCCTGTTGACTTCCCTGAACACAAACTGAGGCAAATACGGATTTTGATACATGAATGAATCATATTCAGCAACAACGGCTTCGATTTTATCAGGAAAAGTACCTTCCCCTTTGAAGATAAGGATCAAACCGGGAATCAATCTGCTTAAAATCCCATAGAAAACTTCCCTGAAAAGTTGCTCCTTGGTATGAAAATAATAATGCAGCAAGGCCTTGTTGATACCGGCTTCATCAGCAATCTCCTGCATTCTGGCACCGTCCATCCCTTTTCGGATAAATACGTCGTGGGCAGCCTGAATTATTTTCTCTTTGGTCGTGTCTGAACTCATCCTGTAAATTATTTCGGTACAAACTTAACCATTTGGTTAAACTATCTGGTTAATTCCGAAAAATATTTTGCAAAAAGCTCTTTTTATTTTATTCTGGTTATTAAAAATTTCCACAAACCCAACAAATAAAGGGAGAAATAAACCATTGATCTTTTGAGCGCAACTTAAAAATCTTATTTGATGAGGCCATCTGACTCAGATTATTTGATTGCAAATCCGATGCTGCCATTAATTCATCCAATGTTTGCCATCGTAATCGGTACAAGTATCAGGAATTGGAGGCAAATTTCAATGACTCATCTCTTTCCACTTCTCATCCGGAAACTTTTTCACTCAGATACTGTATATTTGGAGACTAATCGCATTTTGCATGGATTCTAAAAAACTACTTACCGGATTAACTGATTCGGGAATTACAGAGAGCCGTAGAATTCACGGACCGAACCTTCTTACCCCGCCTCCGAAAACATCAATTTGGAAGTTATTCATCGAAAAATTTGAAGACCCGATTATTCGGATCCTTCTGATTGCCGCATTTCTATCCTTGGGCATTTCATTTGTTCACCACGATTTCGCAGAGACCATTGGAATTTTCTTTGCTATTTTTCTTGCTACAGGAGTCGCCTTCTGGTTTGAACTGGATGCCAATCAAAAATTTGATGTGCTCAATAAAGTCAACGATGAGACCCTCGTAAAGGCCATCCGCAACGGGAACATTTGTGAAATCCCAAAAGCCTCGGTCGTTGTAGGAGATCTTGTGCTGCTCACGACCGGAGATGAAGTTCCTGCAGATGGATTGCTGCTTGAGTCTGTTTCGCTGCAAATCAACGAATCATCCCTGACAGGAGAACCGGTCATCAACAAAACAACCCATGAGAACGATTTCGACGAAGAGGCTACCTACCCGTCCAACATGGTTTACAGGGGAACTTCTGTCGTTGACGGACACTGCACTGCACGAATTGTGAAAGTAGGGGATCATACTGAATACGGCAAAGTGGCACGTGAATCATCCCGAATGAGCGGAGAGGAAACCCCTTTGAACAAACAACTTGACGGATTGGCCAGACTGATCGGCTTTGTAGGTTTCTTACTGGCCGCATTGACATTTATTGTATTGTTTATCAAGGACATTCACAACGGAAAAACCGTTATGACCCTGGCACAAAAGATATCAACCACGCTGGTCATTGGCGCCATGATGATTGCCCTGATGAAGATTTGGGTACCCATTCTGTACGACGGATTGACATTGATCAATAAAAAACTGAAGACGCCTGAAAGTGTAGAAAAAGGAAGCTGGATCAGATGGATATTCACAGGAGTGGTCACTTTTGTCCTTTTGGCTGGAATAGCCTGGCTCTTTGGTTTCGATCTGACGCAGAACGAATCATGGGTTTCACTCCTTACCGCAGGCAGAATATTGTCCTTTTTCATGGTATCCGTGACTTTGATCGTTGTCGCGGTTCCTGAAGGTCTTCCGATGAGTGTGACACTCAGTCTTGCCTTGAGCATGCGCCGAATGTTACAAGCCAACAACCTGGTCAGGAAAATGCATGCCTGTGAAACCATGGGAGCCACAACAGTCATTTGCACAGACAAAACAGGCACTCTCACCCAAAATAAGATGGTGGTTTACCGGACCAATTTCTTTGGACTGGGCAACCAGACACTGGCCGCGAATGAACAGAGTGACCTTATCAGGATGGCCATTGCAGTAAATTCTACCGCCTACCTCGATTTTACCAATCCCGCAGATGTGCGCCCCATTGGAAATCCCACCGAAGCCGCGCTGCTTTTTTGGTTGCGCGACCAGGGCACCAATTATCTCGAACTCAGAAACGATCTGGAGGTGATCGAACAACTGACCTTTTCAACTGAGCGGAAATACATGGCTACGATCGTCAGAACACCGGAAGGGAAAAGATTACTTTTCATCAAGGGAGCACCGGAAATTGTACTTGATCTTTGTAAGTCTATTCAATTGGAAGATCAAATAGTTCCGGTTGCCGGGTATAAAAATGAAGTAGATTCCCTTTTAATCGGGTATCAGAATCAGGCCATGCGCACCCTTGGATTTGCTTTCGAGGAAATTGATGACGATCAGGAAAGGATTGTGATGGGATCGGTCATAAGTTCAAATCTTCGATTCATGGGAATTGCAGCCATCTCGGACCCTGTCAGGGAGGATGTACCAAAGGCCGTTGCAGACTGCCTCAATGCTGGCATCGACATTAAAATTGTAACGGGAGATACTCCGGGTACCGCGAGGGAGATTGGCCGGCAAATCGGCATCTGGAAGGAAGCCGATGGCGAAGAACAACTCATCACCGGGGTCGACTTTGCAGGACTATCTGATGAAGAAGCTTCCAACCGAATCAGGAACCTAAAAATCATGTGCAGGGCACGCCCCACAGACAAGCAACGGCTTGTACAACTCTTGCAACGGGCAGGATCCATCGTCGCAGTTACGGGAGATGGCACCAATGATGCACCGGCACTCAATTTTGCCCATGTTGGCCTGTCCATGGGTTCAGGCACATCTGTGGCCAAGGAGGCCAGCGACATTACCCTGCTGGACGATTCCTTCAATAGCATTGCAACCGCTGTCATGTGGGGCCGGTCATTGTATCAGAACATCCAGCGATTTATTCTTTTTCAATTAACCATCAATGTAACTGCACTTGTCATCGTGCTGCTGGGTTCAATTTTTGGCCGTGAAATGCCGTTGACCGTCACCCAGATGCTCTGGGTGAACCTGATCATGGATACCTTCGCCGCGGCTGCCCTGGCATCACTTCCTCCCAACAAAAAAGTGATGCATCAAAAGCCCCGAAGAAATGACGACTTTATCATTACTCCACTGATGCGGACTTTTATCCTCTCGGTAGGTTTTATATTCGTAGTATTTCTCCTCGGATTACTCTATTGGATGACTGAACCGGACGGAACTATCTCACGAGAGAACCTGACAAGATTCTTTACCGTTTTCGTACTCCTCCAGTTTTGGAATTTATTCAATGCAAAAGCTTTTTCATCAGGTAATTCAGCCCTGCATAATCTGCACAAGAGCATCGGATTCGTGGTAACGGCTTTGGTGATTCTGGTCGGACAGGCATTGATTGTCACCTTTGGCGGTGAGGTTTTCCGAACGGCACCTTTGCCAATGAGAGACTGGATCATCATTTTTTGTTCCACTTCAGTGGTTCTTTGGATTGGTGAAATAGGCAGGATTCTTTCAAAACTCATCAGGGTCAAAATAAGCTGAAGGTGGTCAAATGCCGGGAATGACTCAAAAATCAAAAATCGAAGATCCTGAATTCGCCTATCCTGACGAAATGTCTATATTTGCACCCATGAATCTTCGATTAAAATTTCTCTTCGCAACGGCGCTTTTTTTGGTTGGTATGATTTCACACGCCCAGATGTCGAACATGGACCAAAGTTCCGGACAACAACGTTCTTCATCCGGTGGCAGCAATCAGAAAAAGCCAAATGCAGTGAAAACAAAAAATGACTCCGTCGTTTTTCGGTTGCGCGAATACCAAATGATTGACGATCTCACCCGAATCAAACAAGTCAAGGTAGATACCACTATCACCGATTTTCATATCTATCATCCGGCTTATAAAAATTCCATATCTGTCGAATCACTTGGAAACATCGGAAACTCTTACCAATCTGAAGATTTTTTCATGAGACGTGAGACTGACCGGGATTTTCTCTTTCAAAAGAACTATTTCGATTATGGGTTATGGCCGGGTGGAGTTCACTTTTATGATGCGACCAAGCCCTATACCCTGATTACCTACGGACAATGGTTTCAGAACAAACCCAAGGGTGAAACCTTAATGAAGATTCTTCACACCCAGAATGTTAACAAGCACCTCAATTTCGGATTCTGGTTCAACTCAATCGGATCCGCCGGTAAATACCTGAATCAGAAAGCAAGCGACAAAAGCACGGGGCTTTTCACCAGTGGAACCTTCGATCGTTACGACTATTGGTTTGCCTTGGGTACCAACAAATTTGAAAATCAGGAAAACGGAGGACTTCCAAACCCGAAGGACATCGAAAATCCTGATATTGCACCCGAAAACATTACGGTCTGGTTCACCGATGTGAATTCGCTCAACAAGAACTTATTTGTGTCCTTGACCCACCAGTACAAACTCGGAACATGGAAGGAGATGCAGGATAAAAAAGAAATTTTCCAGCAATTTATTCCCAGGGTAGCCTTGATGCACGTGATGGATTATCAAAAATCCTCCCGTTCCTTTACAGAAGCCAATCCAAATCCTTCCTACCTCTATACCGATGGCCAGGGCAACGTGAAATTTTACGGAAAAGACCATGTTCCATATATCAACAACGTTGCAGGTACAGCAGCTGATCCGGCCACCAATGATCAATCCGGACAGACAGTGCTGACGAATCGTCTGGTAGTGAAGATACTTGAGGCTCCTGATAGAAAATACACCTTCGGCAAGCAGGTTTTCATCGCCAACGACCTTGTAAACCTCTATTTTCCTCAACAGGAACTGGCAGTTGATTCTTTAGGTGTCAAACACCCTCCGGTGGGGCTAACACAAAGCAACAATTATTCAAACACTTATATCGGAGGATCAGCCTACAGAAGCGACGGTCGCTTCCTTAACTGGAACGTAGCCGGAAAGACCTGGATTCAGGGACGAAATGCACTGGATTATGATCTTTCGGGCGAAATGGAAAAACCACTCAGGGCTAAAAAAGACACCTCAACCATTCGGATTTTTGGAAAAATGTCGAATCGCACACCCGACTTTTTTTATGAGCACTACTACTCCAATCATTTCAAGTGGGAGAATTCATTTGACAGGACTTATACCCTGAAGGCTGGTGCGACGCTGGATAAACCCGGATGGAGGCTTAAAGCATCCGTGACTTACAGCATCATCAACAAATATGTCTTTTTCAACGAAAATGGATTGCCTGAACAAGCCGGCACTGAATTCTCAGTTTTACAAGGGATGCTGAACAAAGATTTTAAATTGGGAGGATTACATATTCGCAACTGGATTGTCTATCAACGCACCACCACCAGTTCATGCCTGATACTTCCGGAGTTAAGCATCAGAAATTCGACCTACTATGAAAATACCTATGCCAAGGTCCTTTTCTTTCAATTTGGATTGGATACCCGGTACGAGACAGCGTATTATGCGGACAGATATTCACCCGCTACCGGAATGTTCTACCGTCAGAATACCGAGAAAATAGGTGATTATCCCTGGGTGGATGCTTTTATCAACTTCAAACTGAAAAGAACCGCATTTTACATCAAATACACCAACCTGGCCTCCCAGTTTGTGAAAGGTGGATTCTATACGTCTCCATCCTACCCCGCTCCGGTTGCCACCTTGCTTTTCGGGCTTTCCTGGTCATTCTACAACTGATTGGTTCCGTAGTAGATATCGACAAGTTCGGTCAGTATCATGGCAGTTGCCCCCCATATAAAATTACCACCGATTTCATATCCTGGAACTTCGAGCAGGCCGGTCATGGTTTCCATTTCCCTGTTACACCGGCTGACCTCACTCATGACATCATCCAGAGTGATAAATATCACCTCATCCACTTCAGAAGAGTCCATCCGAATAGCCGGTCTTTCTGAAAGACAGCCAACCACCGGTGTAATCACAAAGCCGCTGATCTGAACATAAACAGGACTCAGCACTCCGGCGATTTCAACCTTGTTCATATCAATACCAATTTCTTCGTTGGCTTCCCGCAAAGCGGTCCGGATAAGATCTGTATCGAATGGTTCACGCCTCCCTCCCGGGAAAGCAATCTGACCGGCATGATTCTTCATGGTGGAGGGTCTGCGAATCAGACACAATTCGACCCCCTGAAGTGATGGGAAAAGCAGAATAAGAACGGCACTTTCCCTGTAATTGTCCGTACCTGATGGTACCATCAACAACCTACCGGGAGGAAGCATTTTAAGGTGCGAACTGTTTCCAGGAAGACAGTTTTTCAACTGAGTTTTTAATTGCTGAAAGTGAAAATCATGATGCATAGTAATGGATCGTCAAATTGATTAGGCAAATTTCAATCTTTTGTTTAACTCGTAAATAGATTAGTTAAATTATTGAATATCTGTAAGTACTCATGGAACTCGCATCCGCCAACCGGCGGATACATCGCCTTTTGTTGGCTTGGCCCATGCTCGTTTGGAAGCGATACTTTCGGATTTTGGTGGATTGAGCAGGTCTGAAGGAAAATCAAATAACCAACTGTCAAAACAGGTTTTAAGTTAAGGATGAAAGGCAGAAAAGGCCATCTGCAATTCAATAATGATCCATACGGGAGCGGATATCCCTCACATTCAACTGCATGTAAGTCTTGTCTCTGTATTGATTTTCTGTCACAGAATAACAAATATCAAAAGGCATTGACTGACTGATCATCTCGAAATGGTTGGCCAAGGAAAATCCGATCCCGGAAAAACGGGATGTTGACCGGTTGGCCTCCATCATGTCAAGTTTCACGTGATCGTTGTTTTTACCAACCAGTTTGCTCGTACCGTAGTCCATGACATCCTCTGTCAGGAAGACGGGGGTCATGTTGTGCGGCCCAAATGGTTCAAATTGCTTCAACAAACGCAGGAACTTGGGAGACAGATCAGAAAGAGAAATTTTGGCATCAATATCGATCGTTTGCTGCATCTGGTCAGAAGTGATGGAATCCCTGACAACCTGTTCAAAACGACGTGAGAACTCGGCAACATTTTCAAGCTTCATCGACAGACCTGCCGCATACATGTGTCCGCCATACGACTCCAAAAGATCTGCACACTGGCCGATGGCTTCATAGAGATCAAACTCTCCCACCGACCGGGCCGAACCTGTGGCGATGCCATTTGATTCCGTTAGTACAACGGTAGGCCGGTAATAATGTTCCGTCAGCCTTGAGGCTACAATCCCCACAACTCCCTTGTGCCAGTCGCGGTTATAGATTACGGTAGATTTTCGTCCTTCATAAAACTGACTGCCTGAGATCATTTCCAGGGCTTCCTGGGTAATATCCCTGTCGAGGGTTTTCCGGATTTCATTGTATGAATTGATTTCAATCCCCAGCTCTTCAAGTTCAACTTTGTCCTCTGCCAGCAAAATTCGTACTGATTTCTTCCCGTGCTCAATTCTACCTGAAGCATTCAACCTAGGTCCAATCTTGAATACGATATCCTGCACTCTAATTTCGCCAATAATCCCTGAATAGGTGATCAGCGTTTTCAATCCTGTGGAAGGATTTGAATTCAACTTCTGAAGTCCAAAATAGGCAAGTACCCGGTTTTCACCCGTCAGGGGAACGATATCTGAGGCGATACTTACCACCACCAGATCGAGCAGATCATAAGCAATTTCCTGAGGCAAATCGTTTTTCTGACAATATCCCTGTATCAGTTTAAAGCCGACCCCACAACCGGAAAGGTCTTTGTACGGATAGTTGCATCCCGGTTGTTTGGGATCAAGTACCGCCACCGCATCAGGTATTTCATTGTCAGGGTTGTGGTGATCACAGATGATAAAATCAATCCCGAGCTCTTTCGCATAGGCGATTTTTTCCACGGCTTTAATTCCGCAATCCAACACTACAATCAAGGATATTTTTTGGGAGGCAGCGTAATCAATGCCAATGCGGCTTATGCCATATCCTTCCATGTAACGGTCAGGAACATAATATTCGATTTCAGAAACACGTTTGGAGAGGAAGGTATACATCAAAGCAACAGATGTGGTACCATCCACATCATAATCGCCATACACCATGATCCTTTCATTCATTTTAATCGCCTTTTCAAGACGTTCAACGGCCTTGTCCATGTCTTTCATCAGAAACGGGTCATGAAGATCAGTCAATTTGGGGCGGAAAAATGTTTTGGCTGCGGCAAAAGTCTTTATTCCACGCTGAACCAATAGATTGGCAATTGCCATATCTACGTTCAACGCAGCCGAAAGTTGCTTGATATCATTGATATCAGCCTGCGCCTTCAGTTTCCAGAATTTCTGCATTGGAATGCTCCTGCCTGTATTTTCAGTGAATAATTTCTCAAATATACCTTTTTGACTCATAGCGTCAAAGCCAAATGGAAGGTAAGAGTCAAATCTATAGGAAGAATTTTGAACCTTATGATTATTAAGTTTAAATCAAGGCATTTATATTTCACCAAATGGATGATCCGGAACAGTCAAATCTCTGTCAGACCGTTTAAAATTGAGCGGTTTCATCACAAAAAAGAGGATATCTTTTCTTATCTTTGCCGTAATTTTTCCATCCAAACAGGACTATTAATTAAAGATGAGCAATATAGAGTTAAGCGAGCAGGAGCAGATACGACGAAATTCCTTACAGAAACTCCGCGATTTGGGTATTAACCCTTACCCTGCCAACGAATTCAAGATCAACACCTCTTCCCGACAAATTTTAGATCAATACAAACCGGAGGAAAATAATTTCCAGGAGGTGATCATTGCTGGCCGGCTAATGAGCCAAAGGATCATGGGAAAAGCTTCTTTCGCAGAGATTCAGGATGAGAGCGGCAGAATTCAACTCTACATCAACCGCGACGAAATTTGTCCGGGCGAAGACAAGACCCTCTACAACGATGTTTTTAAAAAACTAATGGATATCGGCGATATCATCGGTGTCACCGGCTATGTTTTTATCACGCAAATGGGCGAAACATCCATCCATGTGAAGACGATGACTTTGCTCAGCAAGGCAATCAGGCCGCTTCCGGTTGTCAAAGAGAAAGAAGGATTGTTGTTTGATGCCTTCACAGATCCGGAACAACGTTATCGTCAGCGATACCTTGATCTGATTGTCAATCCGCAGGTCAGGCAGGTATTTGTCAAAAGGACACAGATCATCAACAATATGCGGGAGTTTTTCAACCAGAAAGGATACCTGGAAGTAGAAACTCCCATTCTTCAGCCAATTCCCGGAGGCGCTGCCGCACGACCTTTCATCACCCATCACAATGCATTGAACATGCCCCTGTATTTAAGGGTCGCCAATGAATTGTACCTGAAACGCCTGATTGTAGGAGGTTTCGAAGGTGTGTACGAATTCGCCAAGGACTTCCGAAATGAAGGGATGGACCGCACCCACAATCCGGAATTTACAGTCATGGAGATTTATGTGGCCTACAAGGACTACTTCTGGATGATGGAGATGACCGAGGAGATGATCGAGCGCATTGCGCTGGCACTTCACGGAACTACCGAAGTCACAGTCGGCGACAAGATGATTAATTTCAAGCGTCCGTTCAAAAGAATTACCATGACAGACTCCATCAAGGAGTTTACAGGGATCGATATTCTGGGAATGGACGAGAAAGCCCTCAGGGATGCTTGCAAGTCAATTGGGGTTGAGGTTGACGAAACGATGGGCAAAGGCAAAATAATTGACGAAATATTTGGTGAAAAGTGCGAAGGTCACTACATTCAACCAACTTTTATTCTGGATTACCCTGTTGAGATGTCTCCCTTGTGCAAGAAACACCGCGACAACCCGGATCTGACCGAACGCTTTGAGCTAATGGTCAATGGCAAAGAACTTTGCAATGCCTATTCGGAATTGAATGATCCCATTGATCAACTTGGAAGGTTCCAGGAACAATTGCGGCTTTCGGAAAAAGGTGACAATGAAGCGATGTTCATAGACATGGATTTTGTCAGATCGCTCGAGTATGGAATGCCTCCTACCTCCGGGATGGGGATCGGAATTGACCGTCTGACCATGTTGATGACCAATTCTCCTTCCATTCAGGATGTTCTGCTCTTTCCTCAGATGAAACCCGAAAAACGGGCAGAGGAAGATTCTGCTGAGATGTTTGAAGCCTTGGGTATACCGGCTGAATGGATAGAAGTACTGCGTAAAATGAACTACAAAAAGGTAGCACAAATAAAAGAGGTGAAAGCGTCAAAGTTATTCAATGACCTGTGCGGGTTCAACAAGAAAAACCAGCTCGGACTTGCCAATCCGGGCATGGACGAAGTAGCGAAGTGGTTAAACTAATATTTCACACCCATGACGGAAATCAGTGAGAAAAGCCGTGTTGCAATTATCGGCAGTGGAAGTTGGGCAACTGCGCTCGCGAAATTGATGATGTACAATCTACCTGAAATCAACTGGTATATTCGCAATCAGGATAACATCGATCTCTTCAGAAAATTCCGGCACAATCCAAACTACCTGCGTTCAGTAGAGTTTGACGTCTCAAAAATAAATTTCTACAACGATATCAATAAAATTGTTGAAGATTCAGACATTCTGGTTTTCGTTACGCCATCCGCTTTTCTGAAAGATACGCTCCGTCATATGACGACTGAAATCGGCGACAAATTCATTGTTTCAGCCATCAAGGGGATCATTCCGGAGGGAAATCTTTTTGTGGGAGAATTTTTCCATGAATTTTACGACCTTCCGTTTGAACAGTTTTGTGTCATTGCCGGACCGTGCCATGCGGAAGAGGTAGCCAGGGATCTCCTCTCCTACCTGACGATCGCAAGTCCTGATGTGAAAAGGGCAAGACAGTTTGCGCTGTTACTCGAAAGCAATTCCTTGCGTACCCATATATCAGACGACATTTGGGGAACGGAATATTCGGCCGTATTGAAGAATATCATGGCTATTGCTGCCGGAATTTCCCACAGTCTGCGCTATGGCGATAATTTCCAGGCAGTATTGATGTCGAATGCTATCCAGGAGATCAAGCGCTTTGTGGATACGGTACATCCGATCACGCGCGACATCAAATCGTCTGCCTACCTGGGCGACCTCCTGGTAACCGGATATTCCCATTTTTCAAGGAATCGCACTTTCGGCAGCATGATCGGCAAAGGATACACCGTTCGATCGGCGATGCTCGAAATGGACATGATTGCCGAGGGTTATTATGCGACCAAATGCATCAAGGAACTCAACGAAACATACAGGATCAACATGCCAATCACAGATACCGTCTACAACATCATCTACGAAAACATCTCTCCTGCCATTGAGATGCGACTCCTGACGGAGTACCTGCGGTGAAAAAGGAGGGGAGACTAGGGGACCAGGGGACCGGAAGACTTAGTCATACCCCACGATTCACCCTTGACAGACACTAAGATTCCTTCCTCTTTCAAAGTTATCGACGCAGGAATAGTCGACACGAATAAAGATAAAACGTTCTAAAAGCAAAAAGCTAAAATCGAAAGACCTAATCACAAATAAAAAGACTTTTTAATCAACAAGAATGAAAAACATCGCATTAAACTTCGAGAACGTATACGGAATTCTGCCAAAAGCCAAAATTGATGGCTTCAAACAACAGGCTGAAGATGCCAACCTGACGCTGCGTAAAAAAACAGGGAAAGGCAATGATTATCTGGGTTGGGTAGATCTGCCCGGACAAATTTCAGAAGTTGAACTCGCCGATCTGGAAAAAACCATTCAAAAATTGCAGGTAAAGCACCTCGAAATCTTTGTGGTGATCGGTATCGGGGGCTCCTATCTTGGATCGAAAGCGGTGATCGATGCCCTTTCCGATTCATTTGCTGCCATTAAGGGATCTTTTGAAGCTCCCCTGATTGTTTTTGCGGGTCAAAATATCAGCGAAGATTATCTCTTCGAACTGCGTGATTTGCTTGACACCAAAGACTGGGCTTGTGCCGTCATCTCAAAATCAGGGACGACAACAGAACCGGCACTTGCCTTCCGTCTCCTGAAACAGGACCTTGAAGAAAAATATGGTATTGACGAAGCACGGAAAAGAATTGTGGCCATTACCGATGCAGAAAAGGGTGCATTGAAAACACTGGCCAAGGAAGAAGGATACAAGACTTTTGTCATTCCTGACAACGTAGGAGGTCGTTATTCAGTACTCACACCTGTTGGATTGCTTGCCATCGGTATGGCGGGTTTCAATATTCGCGACCTGGTGAGTGGGGCAAAGGAAATGGAGAAGGCATGTGACGCCAGTGTTCCTTACGAACATAATCCGGCATGTCAGTATGCAGCCGCGCGCAATGCCCTTTATCAGTCGGGAAAAAAGATCGAAATCCTTGTCAACTACAATCCCAAACTTCATTTTTTTGCCGAATGGTGGAAACAGCTTTATGGCGAAAGTGAAGGAAAAGAGGGTAAAGGAATCTATCCATCCAGTGTAGACTTTTCAAGCGATCTGCACTCCATGGGTCAGTATATCCAGGAAGGTGAAAGAACCCTGTTTGAAACAGTTCTTTCCATCGAAGAGGTCAACAATGAAGTCTTCGTTCCGGAGGATGAATCGGATCTCGACGGACTCAATTTTCTTGCAGGAAAACGCGTGGACGAAGTCAACAAAATGGCAGAACTTGGCACAATGATTGCGCATGTTGATGGAGGAGTCCCCAATATCAGGGTATCTGTACCCAAACTGGATGAATATTACCTCGGGCAATTGATCTACTTCTTTGAAATTGCCTGCGGCATCAGTGGTTATATTTTAGATATCAATCCATTTGATCAGCCCGGAGTTGAGAGTTACAAGAAAAATATGTTTGCACTCCTGAACAAACCCGGCTTTGAAAAAGAAAGCAAAGCCATTCAGGAAAGATTAAAATAAACTAACATGAAGCCTAATACCTCCTTTTACCTAAGAAGAACAACTGTTGGATATATGATCCTACTGTTTGTTTTACCCGTGTTTTTGATTTCCTGCTTTTCCGGAACAAATGATAAAAACACAACTCGCGACAAATCTGCTACGGAAAAGGGACCGACGATGAATGCATTCAAGCTCTCGCAACTCACTGTGACTGACAATGCTTCATTCAGTTCAATTTTAGAGAATTTTGACAAAAATGACCTCCAGAATATTGACCGTGCATTAACCATTTTCTCTAACAACAAGGCAGATTCATTGAGCCGCGACTCGATGCTTATTTCTTTCAATGAATATATAATCAATGTAATACAAGATTACTACGACAAAAAACTGATCGGAAACCGTGATTTGATTGATCACTTCAAGAATAAAGAAGACCAGTCGGAAGCGCAGAAATTGAAATCATCACTGGCATCGCACGGAATCAACCTCGACTACAGGAATGGGGATTTTTATCTTGAACCAGATATCGAGTTCTTATTCAGCCATTTGAACAGTTCAATTACTTCAAGTAGCCGCAATTACCTGCAAACAAAGATCAATATACTGAAAGGATTCAGTTCTGAGAACAAACAACCACTTTCTCCTCCTGATTCGCTTGCAAGACAGGTGATCGCCTGGGAGGATTTTATGGTAAAGTATCCTGACTATATGTTGAAAGATGAAATACAGACTCAGTATTTTGATGTGCTTACAGCTTACTTGACTGGGATCGAACAAGTGCCGATGTTTGATTCAAACACTAAGGTTTTGGATCCAATCTACCAGACCTCCTATCTTCGGTACATCGAAGAGTACCCTAAACGCGAAAGCACAAAGATTGTGAAGAAATACTACGATCTTTTGGCCTCAAAAGGGTTCAAATACAGCGAAGATCTGGATTCCTTCCTTTCTGAAGTCAATTTTAACCCTACACAAAATTCAAAGTGAGTACAAAACCCCCCAGTAAGCCAACTGCCAAACTGACTCAGTTAACCGTTTCAAAGCCGGTAGGTCTGATGGAGTTCCTGATCGAACAACTCAAAGGCAAGAGCCGCACTACTATCAAGTCATTACTGGCACACAGGCAGGTATCCGTGGGGACGCATACCATCACCCAGTTCGATTATCCACTGGAGCCCAATCAACTGGTCACAATCAACTGGGGAGTTGTGGCGGAACAGACCCGTCTTCGCGGAGTGCGTATCCTTTTTGAAGATCCATACCTCATTGTCATCGACAAAGAGGCCGGAATGCTTTCGATCGCAACTGCAAAGGAGAAACTATTGACCACCTATTCGATTTTGAGCAGCCACGTCAAGAAGGAAGATCCCAAAAACCGAATTTTTGTCGTTCACAGGCTTGACAGGGATACTTCAGGGGTGATGATGTTTGCGAAAAGTGAAAAGGTGCAGGAAATCATGCAGAAAGATTGGCAGGAAGCCGTTATCAGGCGTTCCTACATCGCGGTGGTAGAAGGCATCGTGGAAAAAAATGAAGACACCATCCGATCTTTCCTCAAAGAGAACAAAATGCTTTTCATGTACTCAACCAAAGTCCCGGGCGAAGGCGACGAAGCAATCACCCATTACAAAGTGCTGAAACGCGGGGAAGAATTCTCACTGATGGAGGTAGAGCTGGAAACAGGCCGCAAAAATCAAATCAGGGTGCACATGAAGGAATTGGGACACCCCGTGGCAGGCGACAAAAAATATGGATCCAAACTAAATCCTTTGCGCCGAACCTGCCTGCATGCCAATATTTTGGCCTTCAAACACCCGATCACAGGAGAAGAGCTGAGTTTCGAAACTCCACCGCCGCACAGATTTTTAACACTGTTTTCCTGAAAATCTCCCCGAAGAAACTAACTGCTTTGGTGGAGAATTGTTGATGTGAAATCCACAGAAATGGATGGCAGGTATTAGATATTGTGTTGAATCAGAATCACACGAAGTTCAAACAATACAAAAACGTGTGACTAAACTTCCTTAATGTGGAATATAATTGAATCACCTACTCTACAATTCGTTTTTTACCTCCTTTTGATGGAAGTGCTTTGCGTCCAGGCTATGCATTTGCCACTCAACAACAAACATTTGACGTACAGAAAAAGTTTGAAATTCAGGATTTGCTTTGAATGTTAATGACTCATGCTCTTGGACCATTTCACTTTGAACTCCGTATGATTGGTCATCTATATCACTTCTATAGCTTATTGAATGTATCATGGCAACAATTTTACAGGTTGGTTTATTCCTATGTGTCATTTCAATCCAACAAAGCTAATCGCAAAATTCTAAATTCAAAACCAATTTTGGTTAAATTATCATTATATAATGTTAATATATACCCATTCATTATTTCGCCTAACTTACTTTAACTTCATTTTCAAACCATAGGTTCTTTTTTTATAACTTAGTGGTAACCATTTAACCTTTAAAGCCATGTCCATCCCAACCTCCAGGACCGAAGAGGCGGCAACGGTCAGCATTGATCTGCAAAAATGCAAAGGATGCGGAAAATGTGTTTCCGTCTGCAAAGACTTTGAATTTGAGTTAATCAATGGAAAAGTATCACTGACGAAACAGCCGCTGTTCGGATGCATTGCCTGTGGCCATTGCATGGCCATTTGCCCCGAAGGAGCCATCCATGTTAACGGCCGTTGCCTCACACCTGACGATCTGTTCAATCTTAGGAAATCACCGGATCGTGTTGATTATGATTCATTGCTTCTCATGCTCCAGTCCCGCAGAAGCCTGCGCGAATTTGAGGACACGCCGGTTCAACGCGAAATTCTCGATCAGATTATTCTGGCTGCAGCCACAGCCCCAATGGGAATTCCACCTTCCGATGTCAATTTATTGGTATTGCATGGAAAAGATAAAGTAAGGAAATTTTCATCCGACTTCTGCAAATTGCTGGGACAGAACACATGGCTGGTCTCTCGCTGGTTCCTGGCCTTGACACGCCTGTTCTACGACAGAAAAACTTCGGATTTTTTCAGGAAATTCATGCGGCCAGTTTTTGAGGTCTACATTGGCTCGATGAACAAAGGAATTGATGTGGTGACCTATGATGCGCCTGTGGCAATCTATTTCTACGGCTCACCCTATTGCGATCCTGCTGATCCCATCATCGCCGCAACCTATGCCATGCTTGCCGCAGAATCACTTGGACTTGGCACATGCATGCTGGGAGCCATTCATCCGTTCCTACAGTCCGGATTCGGTGTCAGACAGTTTAAAGCCAGATATGGAATCCGGTACAAAAGTCGCGAAGGGTTGGTATTGATTATCGGTTACCCGAAGGTGAAATACGCCAAAGGGGTGAGACGTACTTTTGCGAATGTGGACTTTATTTAAAAAAGTTTCCAAAGTTGTTAGCTATTTTCAATTACTGAACTAACTACCAACTTTGGAAACTTTGGAAACTTGATCGTTAATACCTCCTCTTACGCTCGATGCGCTTGAAATCGGTTCTTGCTTCGGGTCTTGAAAATCCTCCGCTGCGTCTGCCTCGGAAGGACCTGTCGTCGCGGCTTTCTTCAAATACTTCTACATCGAAGAAAGTTCCACGGAATGACATTCCCCTGGAATTACGCAAAAGTGCTTTGCCAGCTGCATCTTCAATTTCAACTACCGAATAGCTTCCGAAGAGATCGATCCTGCCGATTTCGACATTTCTTCTTCCGGTAGCTTCCACTACGAAGTTGATTACCTCTTTGGGCGAAATACCTTTGGCCAGGCCAACATTCAGCCTGAATTTGGTCAGACCTTCCGTAACCACGACATTCGGACTCCTCCGTTCTTCGTGACCATCAGGAATGTTGAGATCAGGTGTATTGCCATAATAATCCAGAAAGCGGTTAAACTCAAGGGAAACAATGTGTTTGATCAGTTCTTCCTTGGAAAGGTTCTCGAATTTTTCATAGACAGAAGGAAGGTATGGTGCGATCTCCTCTTCGTTGACCGTTACCTCCTGCAGTTTGTCGGTGAGGAAGAATAATTGCCGCTCACATATTTCCTTACCGGACGGGACAGGCTTGCGGGTGAATTTTTTACCCAGACTCTTTTCGATCATACGGATACGACCGTGTTCTTTCAGGTGGATGATTGAAATCGACACACCTGATTTTCCCGCCCTGCCGGTACGTCCACTACGGTGGGTATAGTTTTCCGAGTCATCGGGAAGATTGTAGTTAACCACATGGGTCAGGTCGTTGACATCAAGTCCGCGTGCTGCCACGTCGGTAGCTACCAAAATCTGTACTCCGCGGTTGCGGAATTTATCCATCACAAAGTCACGCTGCTGCTGACTCAAATCTCCGTGAAGCGCTTCTGCACTGTAGTTGTCGGTGATCAATTGCGCAGCCACTTCGCCAGTCTCCTGACGGGTACGGCAAAAGACGATGCCATATACCTCCGGAACGAAATCGAGTACCCTCTTAAGGGCCAGATAACGGTCTTTGGCATGAACCATGTGGTAGATATGCTCCACATTGTCGGCTCCGCTGTTCTTTTTGCCAACCGCAATCTCGAGCGGATTGGTCATGTAATTTTTGGCAATGTTGGCTACTTCCTTCGGCATGGTAGCAGAGAAGAGCAATGTATTTTTCTCTTTCGGCGTCATGGCCAGGATGGCATCAACATCCTCCTGAAAGCCCATGTTGAGCATTTCGTCAGCTTCATCCAGAACGAGAATTGAAATCTGCGAAAGATCCACTTTATTTTTGCGGATCATGTCGTGCATCCTTCCGGGTGTAGCAGTAATGATATGGGTTCCCGCACGAAGTGCTTTCACCTGCGCACCCATATCGGCTCCACCATAAACCGGAGTAATGACGATTTCGGGTAAAAACTGGGAATACTCTTTGATCTCCCGTGCAATCTGTACGCACAGTTCCCGGGTAGGACTCAGGATCAATGCCTGAGGAACCCTTCTCAGCGGATCGATGGTCTGAAGGATTGGCAGTCCGAAAGCTGCAGTTTTGCCGGTACCGGTTTGTGCCAGTCCGACGATGTCTTTTGGTTCTTTTAGAAAAACCGGAATAAATTGTTCCTGAATCGGGGAAGGTGTTTCGAAGCCCATTGCCTCAATTCCTCTTAAGATTCTGGGGTCAAGCCCCATTTCATTGAATTGCATTTTGTTGTGTATTGCGAAGCGTAAAATGGCTCATTGCCTGTCTACCGCTTCATTTGTAATTTGTAATTTGTAATCTTTTATAAATGTCGAATCGCTTTCAAATCCCTCTCTGGGAGCTTTGTACTTTCCTCCGTGTCCTCAGTGGTGAAAAATATTACCACGAAGGCTTTCAAGGACAATACGAAGGGAACACCAGGCAAATTGATTATTAATCGACACTGAATCAGCTATTTCTGTCTGAAGAAAAGTTGAATTGGAACTCCTGTAAAGTCGAAACTAGCCCTGATCTTATTTTCAAGGTATCGCTTGTAAGGGTCTTTGATGTATTGCGGCAAGTTGCAGAAAAAGGCAAAACAGGGTGTTTGGTATCTTGGCAATTGCGTCACATATTTGATCTTGATGTATTTCCCTTTGTAGGCGGGAGGAGAAAATCCTTCAAGAGCTTCTGCTAAAAGTTCGTTCAATTTTGAAGTCGGCACATGTTTGGTCTTGTTGTTGTAGACACGCATGGCTTCTTCCAGAATTTTGAGTACCCTCTGTTTGGTCACGGCAGAGCTGAAGACAATCGGAACATCGGTAACAGGGGCAAATTTCTCATAAATCTGCGCTTCAAACTCCTTCATGGTCTTGTTGTCCTTCTCGATCAGGTCCCATTTATTCACCACTACCACTACACCTTTTTTGTTCCGGTGAATCAGGTGGAAAATAGAGACATCCTGCGCTTCCACTCCACGGGTAGCATCCAGCATCATCACACACACATCGGCATTTTCGATGGTCCGAACGGAACGCATCACAGAATAGAATTCCACGTCTTCCTTTTCTTTTGCCTTTTTGCGCAAACCTGCGGTATCGATCAGGATAAAATCGTATCCGAATTTGGTGTAACGCTGGGCCACTGAATCACGGGTGGTACCTGCCACTTCGGTTACGATGTGACGTTCTTCTCCGATCAGGGTATTGATGGTCGATGACTTACCGACATTTGGCCTTCCTACAATGGCTATCACAGGAATATGAGACTCCTCAACCTCTTCAACGGGTTCAGGAAAGTGTTTTACCACTTCATCCAGAAGGTCACCGGTTCCCAGTCCATTGATGGAGGAAACACAGAATAACTCATCTACTCCCATGGTGTAAAAATCGTTCGCATCCAGGGCGCGTTTGTGGTTGTCGACTTTGTTGACCACCGTCATGTAGGGTTTTTTGCTTTTGCGGAGCATGTTGTTCACCTCCATGTCGAGATCGGTGACTCCCATTTCAACGTCAACCAGAAAAAGGATGAGGTCAGCTTCGCCGATGGCCAGGTTGACCTGACGGCGGATTTCGCCTTCGAAAACATCTTCAGAACCGGAAACATATCCTCCGGTATCGATCACTGAAAATTCTTTGCCGTTCCATACGGATTTTCCGTAATTACGGTCACGGGTTACCCCAGGCTCATCGTCGACGATGGCCATTCTGGATTCTGTAAGCCGGTTAAAAAAGGTGGATTTGCCTACGTTTGGGCGTCCAACGATTGCAATGATGTTGCTCATGAAATGAAAATAGTGCCTTATTGTTGTTCGTATCCAAAATTACGAAGTTGGATCTCCTTGTCGCGCCACTCCTTGGTTACCCTGACGAATAGTTCCAGAAAAACTTTCTTGCTGAAAAATTCTTCCATATCTATCCGGGCAGCCGTTCCGACTCTTTTCAGAGCCTCTCCCCTGTGGCCAATGATGATACCCTTCTGGGTTTCGCGCGACACGTGGATGACCGCTGCAACTCTAAGAATTTTTTCTTCATCCTTGAAGGATTCTACTTCGATCTCTACTGAATAGGGAATCTCCTTATCATAGAAAAGAAGGATCTTTTCACGGATAATCTCCTGGGCAAAGAAACGCTCGTTGCGATCGGTCAGTTCATCTTTCGGAAAATACGGCAACCCCTCCGGAAGATTGGCCAGGATACGTGTAAACACATATTCCAGGTTGAACTTCTCCTTGGCTGAGATGGGTATGATTTCCGAATTAGGTACCAGCACTTTCCACTGTTCCACGAGCTTGATCAAAGCGGGCTGATCAGTCAGATCGATCTTGTTGATCAAAATCATGACAGGAACCTCAGCCATTTTTAATTTATCGAGGTATTCTATGTTTTTGTCGATGCTCTCTGCCATATCTGTGACATAAAGCAAAACATCGGCATCGCTCAATGCGGTATCCACCGTTTTGAGCATGCTCTCCTGAAGCTTGTAGGCGGGCTTTAAAATTCCGGGTGTATCAGAATATACGATCTGGAAATCCTCACCATTCACAATGCCTTTGATGCGGTGACGGGTGGTCTGCATTTTCGATGTGATAATCGAAAGCTTCTCCCCCACCATGGCGTTCATCAAAGTCGACTTGCCAACGTTTGGGTTACCGATAATATTTACGAATCCTGATTTATGTCCCATTTTAATGCTGATTGTCTGAAACGAACCCCGATTTATCGGGGGAGTTCCATACTACCATTGAAAAATAAATTGATATAGTATGAAAATCTGCGCAAAGGTAACATTTTTTGGGTAACTTACGGTAATTCAGTGTCCCGGCTGTTTATATCTGCAAATCACTCTTTTATCGCGATGGAGTATTGCGTTTATTCCTAATTTCCAGACACTCAAGATACAATTCCTCCACCTTTTTCCTTGCCCACTCTGTCTTGCGAAGAAAAGTCAGGCTCGATTTGATGGATGGATCGTTGGCAAAGCAATTGATCCGGATCAGATAGGCAAGCTGAGGCCAGCCATAAAAATCGACCAACTCATTGAGAATCATCTCAAGCGTTTTCCCGTGAAGAGGGTTGTTTTTTTGTATTTTCTCCATTTTCAAAAATCAGGATATTGTAAATAATTTTTAATCTGAAGGGAATGGCAAACCATGTTGCTTCAGAAACGACAATTTGTCCCAGTAACCTCGTTGAAACACTATTTTCCCGTCAACAACACGAAAGAAACCACATCCTCGCAATCCCATAGGATCTTTCCATTCCAGGATGCTCCAATCACCATCCTCAAATACATTTTCAACAATACAAACCATATTGGCCAAAGCAAATTCCCTGTTAAACATATTTTTGATGGCTTCTTTACCGCAAACAGGTTCATTTGCTACCTGGTGATTGATTGCATCATCATGATAAAGATCCGCCAACCCCAGAACATCTTTATTGTTAAACAATTCTACAAACTTGAAAACAATCTCTTTTGGGCTCATATCTCATGTCTTATATCTCTATCCTACCGGGAAGATTGATCCCCTGAATTTTTATTACCGGCTGATCACCTGCCAGATCCTTCAAATGGTATTTGATGACAATGATCTTGGTTTCTCCCGGCAAAAGTGAAACGTAGTTGTCGTTCATGAACTGTGGCAGAACCGGCGCCCCTGCAACCTTCTTCTCCAATACAATTTCGGTAAAGAAGGAGATCGTTTTCGCAGGATTCCTGAGGGTAAGTGTGATGACTCCTTCCTCACCTTCTGTCGATTGTTCTTTGGTTACTTCAGGCGTCACACCGGGAAGTTGATTGAGTTGAGTGAAATCAGCGAATTCACGCTGGGGTGTATAAAACCAAATGGTTTTCTTCCAATCCATCTGATCCGGGAAGGTTGTCAGCCAGTAGAAATTGTCGGCAACAACTTCACCTGCAGGATTTTTCAGTTTCAGATCGAGGAAATAGACCTCATGATCTCCTTTCAAAACAGGCAGTTCACACACCATTTTGGTGAGATTTTCTGCCAGGGAGATCTTCAAGGATTGCCCGAATATTTTTTCGGACTTGATATTATAAAGCGAAATTTCAGCCTCAAAATTCTCCATGGTTCCCCGGATATCGTTGCTGACATACACCTTTTTATCGAAATAATTGTACATCAGGTTCTGCGGCTGGCAGGCCTTCTTTGTTCCATACAACGCGCCGGTAGGCATCAGCGAATAATCGTACAACTGCCAGTAAAACTCGGGCCATGGCGAGTTAAGCATCCACTGAACCACTCCGGTGGTAACCGGCTTGTTGACGACAAAAGCCTCAAACATCGGCCGGATCGCCTCATAGTTCATTAACTGCGCTTTCAAGGCCAGCTCTTCTACATTTTTGGGCTCCCCATATCGTTTGTTCATCGCGGTCAGGTATACTTTAACGCTGCTGAAATCCTTTCTGCCGGAGTGCCAGTCCCAATGGTCATTCATCGCAGGCCAGAGTTTTTCTGCCGGCATCATCTGCCGGATGCACCATAGCGGTGGTATCTGCGGTCCGGGTCCGGTCTCGGAGTTGAACCCGAATGCCCCGCCAAATTTCCGGTCTTCGTACCAATACACGGGCGGCACATATTCATAAGGTCCATTCATCTTCATTCCGGAAGGTCCAGAAATAGCACTCTTGAAACTACCAGACGAAATCAGCAGCGGCCGCGTCTGGTCATATTTCTTTAAGACCTCACTGTATTTCGCTTCAAGTTCAGTTTTGGGATAGGCGTCACTGCCTGTTGCCCAGGTGAGGATGGAAGGATGGTTCCTAAGCCAGATGACCTGATTCTTAAGGTATCCGGTCAGTAGAACTTGTTCTTTCGGGGTCAGCTTCACCCCATTCAACTCCACACTTTCGTTGATACCCATGTTGGCTTCGTCGGGATTGACTTTCATCTCCAAACCCAGATAGTCAGGCCACTCCCACTGACAACTCCATCCAATCATCATGAGGATTCCGTTTTCGTCACAAAGGTCAAAAATGTGCTGGTTATTTCCCCAAATGCCTTCGAACCGGATGGAGTTCATGTTCATCTCCTTCACCATACGGATCTGTGCCGCGTCCTTGTCGGGCATGTAGCGAAGGAACAGGTCATCCACCCATCCGCCGCTCTTGATCAGGACTTCGCGTCCATTTACTTTATATCCCCGAACCGTGTCTTTGGTCAGATAGGTTTCTATTGTTCGAATCCCAAAACGGGTCGATTGATGATCCGCCAGTTGATGACCCTCTTTCAGGTCCATTTTCAGATCGTACATTTCCGGCTTACCCAGACCATTCGGCCACCACAGCCGAGGGTTTTCAACTTTAAGATCAAATTTGACAGGTTTTGTTTCACCCGGATTAATTGGAAACGATGAACTGAAAGTGATGTTCTCAATTTTCCCGCTTACTTCCACCTGTTGGGCTTCCTGCGAATAATTGGTGACTTCGGCGCTTACGGCAAGTCTGGCACTTTGAAGGGTTTTCGTATCTACTTCAGGCGCCACAAAAATCCGGTCCAGTGATACTTTCCCGGATCTTTTGATGCGTACTTCGCGGAAAATACCCATGTAGTTATCCGGAGGTGTGGGTGCCCAGTCGACAAATCCCATGTAAAAATCGCGTGCTACGGGTGGAAATATTTCGAGGGCGAGCAGATTGCCTTTGGCTTTGGCCAATTTTGAAATATTCAGGTCAAACCGGTTGAATGCACCGTAGACTGAGTCCTTTGAGGCAACAAGTGAACCGTTTAGCCAGATGTTCGACCGGTAATTGATCCCGTCAAGCAAAAGTCGGGCGACCTCGCTGCCGGGACTGAACCCTTCCAGGTCGAAGGTGGTGCGAAACCACCAGGGATCCTTGAAATCGGCCTTGGGAATATTCTCCAGGTTTTTCCCGAAGAACGGATCCCTGATCACACCTGCCTCCACCAAAGCGCCCATCACGGTAGTAGGAACTTTTGTCTTGACCCATTTCGTCTGGTCAAAATTACCGGAGGCAGTTAACGCATTTCCGTCCAGCGTAGTTTGTTTGGAGGAAATGATGGACCAGTTGTCAGAAAGCAACTTTTCTTCCACCTTGACAGGCAGACGACACGAGGTGGCAGCTAAAAATAAAATCGCAGCCAAACATGGAATAAGAATCTTCATGGTAATAGTATGTAGTGTTGAATCAGTAGCAAAGGTAAGGATTCTCAAAAATCTATTGTGTCCTATGTGCCTATGTGGTGGCATATTTTCTATTTTTCACCACATAGGCACATAGGACACATTAGAAACTTGGAGGCAATTGAGAGAAAAGCTCATTTACCATGGTTTTTTGGCCTTCTCTAAAGATATTGGTACAATTAAAATTGATCAAAATCCCTTTGGGCTTCTCCATCAGTTTCATATAAGTCAGCAACTGTGCTTCATGTACCGGCAATATACCATCTACCGCTTTAACTTCAACAATAATCAGATTTTCAACAAGTAAATCAAATCTTAGTTCACAATCAAGATACAAGCCTCTGAAATAAAGCGGAACTCTTTGCTGAGAAACCAAATGAAGCCCTCTTTCCAAAAGCAGATGAGCCATACATTTTTCATAAATACTCTCAAGCAGTCCCGGACCCAATTCCTTATGTACGTCAATTGCGGCACCAATAATCGTATGAGTCAATTCATTTACCTATTTCTGAGTAATCATAGCCCTGGTTTTTTTATCTATTGTGTCCTATGTGCCTATGAGGTGTAAAAAAATGGCATCAACATTCTATCCTACCAATGTACAAAAAAGTGCAGAAAAAAGCTACTTTTGGAAGACTATTAACGACTATTGCATTCGGCCGGGGATTTCACACAAGAATCCTTACTGAATGGCCACTAAAGGATTAACTATTATGGATTCTAACTCCGAACATTTTTACATCGGTCTCGATATTGGTGGGACGAAATGTGCCGTTGTGATTGGCAACGAGCGATTTACCATTCTTCGGAAAATATTTTTTGAGACCCGCACCGAGCGTGGCTGGATTGAAATTATTGCGGAATTCAAGACCCACATTAACAGCCTTTTGCTCGAATTTCCGCAAAGCAGACTGAAAAGAATCGGCATCAGTTGCGGAGGGCCACTCGACTCTGTCAAAGGAGTCATCTACTCTCCACCCAATCTTCCCGGCTGGGACAACGTGCCGATCGTTCAGATTTTTGAGGATGCCTATGGCGTACCTACTGCCATCCAGAATGATGCAAATGCCTGTGCGCTTGCCGAATGGCTCATGGGCGCCGGCAAGGGAACCCGAAACATGATCTTCCTGACTTTTGGCACCGGCATGGGATCAGGATTGATCCTCAACGGCAACCTCTACGCAGGCACCAATGATCTGGGCGGAGAAGTAGGCCATATGCGACTGGCAGAAACCGGACCCATAGGCTTTGGGAAGGCCGGCTCCTTCGAGGGTTTCTGTTCGGGTGGAGGTATCGCGCAACTGGCCAGAACAATCGTGCTCGAAAGACTGGACAACAACATCCCGGTAGGTTTTTGTCCCTCTGCCGGACTGGCAGAAAATATCGATGCAAAGGCAGTTGCCATTGCCGCGCAAGCAGGGGATGAAACGGCCCTCGAAATTATCCGGATCTCAGGTGAATACCTTGGCCGAGGACTCGCTATTCTGATTGACGTGCTCAATCCTCAATGCATCGTAATCGGCAGTATTTATTCGAGGAACGAAAATCTATTCAGACCGCACATCGACAGAATACTGAAACAGGAAGCCATTCCACTGGCCATGGAAGTTTGCAGGATCGTACCGGCAGAACTCGGGGATACCATTGGTGATTATGCAGCACTCTGCGTTGCGATTTATGAGAACAAATTTTAGAACAATAGAATACCCATCCGAATTTGATTGGCATTGATTGTTAATGCTCCAAAATTATAAGACATGACAGCATCCTCTACCCAACTTTTAATTGACCAGCTCTGCGAAAGACATCCCTCATTGACTACCGTGAGAACCGCAATTGCAACAGCATGCGAGCAACTGGTTTCCTGTTACGAACTGGGAGGAAAAGTGTTGGTTTGCGGCAATGGCGGAAGTTGTGCAGACTCAGATCACATCGTTGGCGAGTTGATGAAAAGCTTTGAGTTGAAAAGACCCATTCTTGCCGCGGTGAAGGATAAACTGACTGCCATTTCACCCGAAAGGGGAAGCTACCTTGCCCAACATCTGCAGCAGGGACTTCCTGCCATTTCGCTGACAGCCCATTCCGCACTCATTACTGCCGTTGCCAACGACATTGACGGCGACATTATTTTCGCCCAGCAGGTGATTGGTTATGGCAAAAAGAACGATATCCTGATTGCCATCAGCAGTTCCGGAAATTCACAGAATGTCCTGGACGCCTGCGTCGTGGCCAAAGCGATGAACATGAAGGTCATCGGTCTGACTGGCGAAACAGGAGGAAAGATGAAAGAGTTTTGCGATATCCTGATCAACGTACCCGGAAAGCGCACTTTCATGGTTCAGGAGCTTCATCTGCCTGTATATCATCTGCTTTGCCTGGCAGTGGAGCATCATTTCTTTGGAAACCCTTCGGAGAACCAGTAATTCGGCTATCTCTGATTTCATTTTTTGACGGGGAAGAATTGATCAAAATCAGCACATTATACAACAACAGATAGTATCAACTTTTTAAACCAAATCAATTTTATCATGACCACAAAAAACGTCGGACTTTCAAAACTAATCCCGGTATTCCTCTCATTTGTCGTAATGGGTTTTATCGATATTATCGGAGTTGCCACTGGCTACATCAAACAAGACTTTGGATTAACTGACTTTATTGCCCAGTTTCTTCCGATGATGGTGTTGTTGTGGTTCTTCGTTTTGTCTGTACCAATTGGTGTATTACAAGACAAATACGGCAAGCGCAACATGCTGAATATCGGGATGGTCATTCAGGCAGTCGGACTTGGACTGCCATTCATCCATTACTCTTTCGGAATGATGTTTGCCTCCTTTATCCTGCTTGGAATTGGAAATACCGTGATTCAGGTCTCGGCCAATCCGCTTCTTCAGGACGTTTCTCCCGACGAGAAGCTGGCCAGTTACATGAGCACCTCTCAGTTTGTCAAAGCCATCATCTCCTTCTCGGGTCCGCTTATTGCCTCCTTCATGGCCATCCATTTTGGAAACTGGAAACTCGTTTTTGCTATTTATGGATTAACCTCCTTACTCGCTGCATTGTGGCTGTCAATGACTCCGATCCAGGAATCGAAACCCGATCGCAAACCGGCCTCTTTCGCCTCCTGTTTTGGATTGCTGAAAAACCGGTTTGTCGCTTTTATGGCACTCTCCATTTTCCTGATCGTAGGTGCAGAGGTAGCGATCAATACCAATATCGCGAATGTTTTGATTGCCAAATACGGGTTAACCCTCGACAAGGCGGTGATTGGAATCAGCTGGTTCTTCGCAGGTGAAACGATCTCCCGGTTTTTGGGCGCCATCATCCTGAACTGGATCAAGCCAAGAGTCTTTTTGTTGCTGACTACGCTTCTTGCCTTATTGGGCGTGCTTGGAGTATTCCTGGCACCAAGCAGCATGGTCGCATTCGTATCCATCATGGTAATTGGACTGGGCGCAGGAAACTTGTTCCCGATCATTTTTTCAATGGCTCTGGCTAAAATGCCTGATCGCGCCAATGAGATTTCCGGATTACTGATCATGGCTGTTTCAGGAGGTGCATTCATTCCTTTGGCAATGGGCTATGTCAGCACGGTATTCGGACCAATGGCCAGTTTGTTTGTCATAGGCGGATGTATGCTCTATCTCCTCTGGGTATCATTTTATGTGCGCAAGAGTTGATTGATCGCCAACTATTTTTTACGCTAGAAAATTCATCCCGGTGAAAATAAAAGGATCACTCATATTGCTTTTTACATTGTACTTTCCCGTTTTGGATGCGCAGGTTCGTCCTGCGCCCAAAACGGGATTTGAGCAACGTATCCGGAATGCTGTCAGCGCCATCAGGCTGATAGATACCCATGAGCATATCATGAGTGAAAAGGAGGCACTCGCCGCTCCGGCAGATTTTAGCTGCCTGTTCACCAACTACCAGATGGAGGATCTGATTTCTTCCGGCATTACCTCCGATCAGATTTACAACACTTTCAAGAGGAAGGATGCCACAGTGGACGAAAAGTGGTCGGCCATAAAAAGCCATTGGCCGGATACAAGGAATACAGGGTATGGCCGGTCTGTTTTAATCGCGGCAAAGGATCTTTACGGAATAGATGATCTGAATGAAACGACCTACCGGGAATTGTCCAAACGCATCAGTGAAGCGCATCAACCGGGGTATTATGAAGAGGTGCTGAAGAAAAAAGCAAAAATTGATGCCTGCCTGATCATGGAATACAATACCACGGCTCCAAGGGATGTGGTTCATGAAGGCAACTGCAATTTCAGGCGGTTCTTCGTTTACGACAAATTCTGCAGCTTCTTTGGGTACGACAAAATGAATACCCGACTCAGTTTCTACGGCAAAAAAATCACTTCATTAAAGGATTATGAATCTCTGATTGACAGTGTCTTTGAACAGGATGTGCAAAAAGGAATCCAGGGAGCAAAATTTGGCGTTGCCTACTACCGGACCCTGAAATTCGAGGATGTCCCGCGCGAAAAGGCAGAAGCGGTTTTTGAGATGATGAAGGCTGCTCCGCAGCAGATTTTTACTTTCGATGAGGCCAAGCCATTACAGGATTATGCTTTCTTCAGACTTTTAGGACTTTGTGGCAAGTACAAGGTTTCGGTCCAGATTCATACCGGACTGCAGACAGGAAATGGCAATGACATCACCAATTCGAATCCAACCGGACTGGTGAAAGCCTTCGCCAAATTCCCGGAGGTTAAATTCTGCCTGCTTCATGCAGGGTTCCCGTATGGTGGAGAGATGGCTACTTTGGCCAAGAATTTTCCCAATGTGTATATCGACATGGCCTGGGCGGCCCTGATCTCTCCTTCCTACGCCGAAAGGTATCTTCAGGAATTTATCGAGACAGTTCCCACCAATAAAATAATGGCGTTTGGCGGTGACAGTCAAACCGTGGATGGTGCCTACGGCGCATCTGTTCTGGCTCGCGAAACAGTAGCACATACCCTGATTGGCATGGTCAAAAGCGAATACCTGACTGAAAAGGAGGCTCAGGATATCGCTGTAAAAATATTACGAGACAATGCAATAAAAATTTACAATATAAAATTCACTGATTGACGGATTGAAACGATGATATCAAATTTCGATTTTCTACCTTCAATCCATCTTGTCAGGAATTAATCGGATCCAATTGAAATAGTTTCCAAATTAGCAGAATCCAAGATGAAAAAAGAACACCTACTATTCCTAATTATTTTGTTGGCCATCGGAAAGATTCAGGCTCAGGAAAGAATCAATTCAACAGGTCAGATTCCGATTCTGGCCTGGTACAGCATCCCTGCCGGTGAAACTACAATCGAACGGTACATGGAGATGAAAGAGGCCGGTATTACCCATTCGCTTACCTTTTTCCCCAACCTCGAGGCATTGCAGAAGGCGCTGGATGTGGCCGACAAGGTTGGCATCAAACTGGTTGTCAATTGTCATGAATTAAAAACCGAACCTGAAAAAACAGTCAGGCTGGTGATGAACCATCCCGCAGTTGCAGGATACCACCTTATGGATGAGCCTGCGATAGGCATGTTCAGTGATTTGGGAGAATGGGCAAGGCGCATTCAGGCAGTCGACAACAAACATTTCTGTTATGTCAACCTGTTCCCCAATTTTGCTGACTCGACCCAACTCGGAACAAAAAGCTACCTGAAGTACGTGCGCGAATACACTACTCAGGTTCCCATTCAGTTCCTCTCATTCGACTATTATCCGGTGATGAAGGATAGAATCTCAAAGACCTGGTATGAAAACCTGGAGCAGATTTCCGACGAATCCAAAAAAGCAGGCAAACCCTTCTGGGCTTTCGCTCTTACCACCAACTACGACGACGGACACCTCACACCTCAGACGCTGGCGTCCATGCGCCTACAGGTTTACAGCGACCTGGCCTACGGGGCACAAGGGATTCAATATTTCACTTACTGGTCGGCAACTTCCGTGAATTCCCCATCTTCAGAAGATCAGCGTGGAGCCCCCATCAGCGCGGCAGGCAAGCGCAGTGTGGTGTATGACAGGGCCAAACAGATGAGCGAAGAGATCAAAAACCTTTCAGGAGTTTTCCTCGGAGCGAAGATGGTTTGGGTGAGGCATTCAGGTAAGGGAATGATTCCTGGAGGTACGATCCGACTCACCACCTTGCCCGAAGCGGTCAGGGTACTGGATTCTAACGGGGCACCTATCCTCGTTTCATTACTGGAAAAAGAGGGCAACAACTTCCTGGTAGTGGTCAACAAGGATTTTCTGAACAGTATCAATCTTACATTTTACGGGGATGACAGTGTCAAAAAGATCCTTAAAGACGGCACCATGGTACCCGCCAGTTCTTACGAAAGTACCCTGGAAGTTGACCCTGGAGATGCTGCCATTTACATGTTTCCCTCAAAATCGACAAAAGTCAACCATTACTAAAACTATTTTCCCAATTAAAGACTATGACTACGAACTACAGATCAATCACATTAACCCTTTTTATTACCCTCGCGGGTATGATAGGAACTTCATCCGCGAAAGAAAATCCGGTTGGCTACGTCAACCCGTTTTTGGGAACGGATGACCATGGGCACACCTTTCCCGGAGCGGCGCTGCCGGGTGGCATGGTGCAACTTGGTCCGGATACGGACATCAAAGGCTGGGACTGGTGTTCGGGGTACCATTACAGCGACAATTCGGTGATGGGGTTCAGCCATCTGCACAGAAGCGGCATGGGTGCCGGTGACTGGGGCGATATTCTGGTGATGCCAACCACCGGAAAATTGAAAGTGGAACCCGGCGCCAAGGATAAACCGGGAGAAGGATACAGATCGAAGTTTTCCCATCAGGAGGAAGTGGCATCGCCCGGCTATTATTCTGTGATTTTAACGGATTATGGCATCAAGGCCGAAATGACAGTTACCGAACGGGCAGGTTACCACAGGTATACCTTCCCCAAATCCGATGCAGCCCACATCCTGATCGATATGGAACATGGCATCAGCGACAAGTGCACAGATGCGCAGATCAAGATTGTAAGTCATACCGAAATTGAAGGCCACAGGGCATCCAGCGGATTTGTCAAGAATCAGAATGTTTACTTCTTCGCCAAGTTCAGCAAGCCTTTTCAATCATCCGGCACCTGGAAGAAAACGAATCCCGGAGAGGGATCCGCGGAAGAAACCGGAACAAATATTGGCGCCTTTGTCAATTTTTCAACTGCTGACAATGAGGTCATTGAAGTAAAGATTGGGATTTCGTATACCAGCATCGAACAGGCCCGGCTGAATCTTGAGACAGAACTTCCCCAATGGAAATTCGATCAGGTAAAGGAGAATGCCAAAAAGAAATGGAACGATGCGCTGGGCAAGATCGAAGTCCAAATGGACCAAAACATTGATGAAGCCTACCGTCAGCAAAAAACCGTAACTTTCTACACTGCGCTTTATCATTCACTGCTTTTCCCGGCCGTTTTCAGCGATGTGGACGGAAAATACACCGGTTTGGATAATGCAGTTCACACCGCGAAAGGATTTACCTATCGCAGCGACTTTTCTTTGTGGGACACTTTCAGGGCTGAAATGCCACTGTTAACCCTGGTCGACCCGGCAAGAAGCAATGATGCTGTCAATACCATGATCGCTCAATACGAACAGGGCGGATGGCTGCCCACTCCTCAACAGTTTGGCAACAGTTATACCAACGATATGATCGGGGATCATCCGGTGGTGGTCATTTTGGATGCATGGAGGAAAGGAATCAGAAACTTCGATCTGAATAAGGCCTATGAAGCCGTAAGGAAAAATGCCCTGGAAACTCCGCCGGATGATAGTCGCTCCAAAGGACGCAAAGGACTCGAATCATACCTGAAATACGGATATGTACCCTACGACAAAATAAGGGAATCGGTATCCAGAACCCTGGAGTACGCCTTCAACGACTGGTGCGTTGCCCAACTGGCGCAAGAACTCGGAAAAACGGATGATTATGAGCTGTTCATGAAAAGGGCATCCAACTACAAAAACATCATCGATACTTCCACCGGATTTGCGCGCCCAAAACACAGCAATGGGACATGGCTCTCTCCCTTCGATCCGAAATTTATCGGAAATGGCAACGACAGGCACTACACTGAGGCAAATGCCTGGCAATATACCTGGTTTGTTCCCCATGATGTGCAGGGCTTAATCATTCTGGAAGGCGGAAAGGAAAAATTCATTCAGAGACTGGACTCTCTTTTTACCACAGGTTCAGACATTCACAGTACGGTTTCTGACGTAACAGGTTTGATCGGACAATATGCACACGGCAATGAACCCAGCCACCACACCGCCTATCTCTATAATTATGCCGGGGCCCCCTGGAAAACGGAGGATATGGTCAGAAATGTAATGGACAACCTCTACCATGCCGGACCCGCTGGACTATGTGGCAATGAGGACATGGGCCAGATGTCGGCCTGGTATGTTTTAAGTGCCATGGGCTTTTATCCGGTGGCTCCCGGTCAGAATGCCTATGCAATTGGCAGTCCTGAATTCAGCAAAGTAATTATCCATCTCGACCAGAACTACAACAGCAGCAAACAGTTCGTCATCGAAACAGAAAATAACTCCAAAGCAAATAAATTCATCCAGTCTGCCACACTGAATGGAAAACCTTTGAACAAGTCGTGGTTCAATCACGCAGAAATCAAAAACGGAGGCACATTGAGCTTCCGAATGGGAGCCGAACCCAATAAAAACTGGGCCAGCAGTCAGGAAGCCGTTCCACCATCCATGACCAAATAAATAATTAAAATGTATCAACTTAAATATCTTCAACTCACACCTTATAACTCATAACTCATACCTCATATTACCATGAACAAAGAACAACTACAGAAAATCCTAAAAGATATCAGTGCAGTAAAAATTGCCGTTTTGGGCGACTTCTGCTGCGATGCCTATTGGTTTATCGACGAAGCGATGAGTGAAATCTCCGTCGAAACGAATCAGGCTACACGTCCTGTCAGGCAGCAGCGCTACTCGCTGGGTGGTGCAGGCAACGTCACCAATAACCTGGCTGCGATCGGGATCAAAGAGATCCGCGCTTTCGGGGTAATTGGAACCGATCCTTTCGGAGCCGAGATGAAAAAAATCATGACGGCAACCGGTATCGATCCCACCAATCTGCTGGTACAGGAAGAGGAGTGGCACACCCATACCTATGCCAAACCCTACATCGACGATTTCGAACTCAACCGGGTTGATTTTGGCAACTACAACGTATTATCGAAAGAGACGGCAGACAGATTGATTGACAGCCTGACAAAAGCGGTTCAGGAAGTGGATCTTGTGATCATCAACCAGCAAGTGCCTTCCGGCATTCATACCCAATATTTCAGAAAAAGGCTTGTCGAGGTGATCCAAAGCTTTCCCAAAAAGAGTTTTATCGTCGACAGCCGCAATTTCAACGACTACTACGATGGTGCCATCCGCAAAATGAATGACACGGAGGCTGCCCGTCTTTGCGGCCTCAACAAGAAGCCGGATGAAGTGGTTCTTTATTCAGAAGTAGTTGAGTCAGCGAATACGCTTTACGAAAAATTCGGCAAACCCCTCTTCATTACCAGAGGAAGCAAGGGTTCGCTTTCCATCGATGCCAATGGGATTTCAGAAGTCCCCGGACTCATGATTATCTCCAAAGTTGATACTGTCGGTGCCGGCGACAGCTACCTGGCAGGTGCAGCAGGTGCGTTGGCGGCAGGCTATTCGATGCAGGAGGCAGCGCAACTCGGTGCTCTGGTTGCGGGGGTTACCGTTCAAAAATTGTTCCAGTGCGGCACTGCAACTCCCGAAGAAATCCTTCATATCGGAGAGCACAGTGATTTCATTTACCACCACGAGCTGGCCGAAGAGCTGCGCATGGCCAAATACATGGAAGATTCAGAAATAGAAATTGTGGACCAATCCATTCTGAGCAAGGATATCTATCCGAAATATGCCATTTTCGATCACGACGGTACCATCTCAACTTTAAGGGAAGGCTGGGAGGAAATTATGAAGCCGATGATGATCAAAGCCATTTTGGGCAAAAATTACAAGGATGCCGACGAGGTGCTTTACCACAAAGTAGCAGCACGTGCAGCAGAATTTATCGACAAGACAACCGGCATTCAAACCCTGGTGCAGATGCAGGGTCTGATCGCATTGGTAAAAGAGTTTGGCTGTGTGCCGGAGGAGGAAATACTGGATATTTTCGGCTACAAGAAAATCTACAATGATGAGTTGCTGTTGATGGTCAACGAGCGTGAGAAGAAACTTCACAGGGGAGAACTTGCGCTGGACGATTTCACCATGAAAAATGCCGTTCCATTCCTGATGAGGCTTTATCAGTCGGGCGTTAAACTTTTCCTGGCCAGCGGAACTGACGAAGAAGATGTAAAAAATGAGGCCAAAGCGCTGGGTTATGATTACCTCTTCGAGGGTAGAATTTTTGGTGCTGTGGGTGACATCAACAAGGAGGCCAAAAAGATCGTGCTCGACAAGATCCTCGATTCCATCGGCACTGCAGAATCCGGACAGATCATCACTTTCGGGGACGGACCTGTGGAGATCCGCGAAACGCACAAACGCAACGGCATCACTGTCGGATTGGCCAGTAATGAACAACGCCGCTATGGCCTGAATACCCACAAACGTACCCGCCTGATCAAGGCCGGAGCAGACATCATCATCTCCGATTTCTCGCAGATGGAGCATTTGCTGGAACTTCTGGGAATTAAATAAGACATCCTTTGTGACCTTTGTGGTGAAAAACTTAACCACTAAGGTCACAAAGGGAAGCTCGAAGGAACACGAAGTATTTTGCCAATTCAAACACAAGGGAGGAGAGGATCAAAGTCCCATCTCATTTTTCTATTACCTTCTTCCGTCCAATTCCGCAGCAGCGGTTTCCATCAGCAAATAAAAAGCCTGGCCTTCCGGTGCAAAATAGGAACGGTCAAAATTTGGAAGGCCACACACATCGTGCACATATCCCAGTTTATCCACCCGGTCGTTGGCTGCCTTTCGCATGATTCCGGCAGGTTTCAGATAGGAAGCATCCAAATAGCCAGCCGCTACACCCCTGAATATTGAATAGGCAAGCATCTGGCTCAGATTTACTTCCGGAAAGGTTTCGGGACGATCCACCACATTGTGGAACAGTCCGTCATTCCTGATATATTTCAGACAGCCGTCCAGCAAATCACGTATATATCCAATCAGTTTTTTCTTTTCTTCCGCCATCGAACCGGGCAACATTTTGATGATTCGTGTCATTCCAGCCGCCGACCAGCCATTGCCAACACCCCAATAATCGGCACGTGCAAACTGCTTCCTGGCATCATCCCACATGTGCGAATAAAGTTTGTAATTTTCATGATACAAGTATTTCCGGTATCCTTCAATTTGCTTCATAGCTTCCTGATATTCACCCGCCGCAACCAAAAAAGGGGGCAACATGTAGTTGAAATCGGACCAGATTCCCTTTTGGGGCTCCTGCGTATGGTAAATAATGCCATCTGTCGTTTTATGATTAGTGGTTCTAATCACCTCCAGCATTTCATCCGCTCCCTTTTGAAAGATTGGGTCTCCAGTCTCTTTGGCAGCAAATAGTACCACTTCCCCAACGCTTGCACAATCTGAGATCGGGCCATTGCCTTTGAGCACCGAGAACCTGCCTTTCTCCTGACGAAGGATGGCTCCCCTTGCAAGCGAAATCGCCTGATCAAATTCTCCCATTTCAAGGAAAGCCTGGGCCACCACACCCTGTTCCCAATCGTAGCGCTGCATTCCGAGCGTGGCAACTTTCACTCGTTCAATACGGTCTCTGGTGTCTGAAATCTCACGGATAAATAATTTTCCTGATTTTGTTTCTTCCTTGGTTTTTAAAGGCAAGCCAGCTGCAACAGCAGCAGATCCAACCACTCCAAGTGAAAGCCCACCGGCTTTTTTAAAAAAATGACGTCTGGAATTTGAGTTTTCGAGGTTCATGGTTTTCAGGATTCATGAAGTTTGGTATCCAAAAATACCTTTAATTTGTATACCCGACAACAGCAACTTACATCGAATCATGACAAAACCAATCTTAGCAGTAGTGATCCTGAACAGTTTCATTTTAGCGGCTCAGGACAAGAAAGATCACAATTTCTCCGGAAATCCTGTTTTCCCCGGTTGGTATGCCGATCCGGAAGGGACTATTTTTGGTAATACTTACTGGATTTTCCCTACTTTTTCGGATGATTCGGGGGAGCAGGAGGCTGCTGCCAATTTTACGGATTATCAATTGAAAATTCGCCAAAATACCATCAACCCGCAATACCTGGAACAAATTTTTTTGGATGCCTTTTCCTCGAAAGACCTTACCAAATGGGTCAAACACGCGCATGTGCTGGATGTGAAAAACATTGCCTGGGCCGGTTATGCCGTTTGGGCACCCTCCATCACCAGAAAGGGCGACAAATACTACCTCTTTTTCGGAGCCAACGACATCCAGAACAACCAGCAGCCGGGCGGTATCGGGGTGGCAGTGGCTGATCGTCCGGAAGGTCCGTATAAAGATCATCTCGGAAAGCCGCTTGTCAGCCAGTTCTACAACGATGCCCAGCCTATCGACCAATTCGCCTTCCGGGATACCAATGGGAAGTACTACCTCATTTACGGAGCATCACTGCCGGCAATGTCACAAAGGCAGGCAAGAGTTTAAGTGAGATTTTGTATCATCGTTCCCTAACTTAAAAGTTTGCCTGTAGAGATCCAATGAATTACGATTTTGGTTAACCGATCTTCCGGATACCGGAATGACGAATTCTACCCTATTCAATTAGTATCTGGGAGAGTATAGAACAAGGCATTTTCTGCATACAAAGGAGAATAAATTGATCAAGATTCGTCTATCAAAGCATCTTCTTAAGCACAACTAGCTAGGAGGAAAATTCAAGGTAACCTGATTCTTTCACTTTTGGGGATTTATTGTCATTCATGGCAATTTCCTCTCTCCGTGCCTCAGCAATTAAGACGCTCAATAAGATTCCTCAATTCAAATTTCACCTATATAAACTGATCACAGAAGGTGTCAACCTGGTATTTGAATGGAGCAGATTGCATTCTCACTTCTTGATTTTTTCGCAAGATCAGCGTTTAAAATATCCTTCCAGCGCCTTGTACCTGTAATCAAAAATATTCTTCACTTTTTTGTGAACAAACAGCTTTCCCGCGAACCAGCCAAAGATGGATTTGCCAATATCATAATGCAGCAAATCCGTCATCAGGACGCCTCCTTCCACTGCTTTAAAATGATGTTCATGGTGCCAGATATTGTAAGGCCCCTTGCGCTGGTCATCCACGAAGAACTCCTTCTCTTTGATGTGGGTGATTTCGGTACACCAGTTGACGGGAATGTTCATCATCGGCTTGATCCGGTAGGTGATGATCAACCCTTCGTACATTTTGTCGGGCAGTTCGGAGGTAATCTCAAATACCATATCCTCCGGAGTCACCTCATTCAGATTCTTTGGTGTGGCGAAAAAATCCCAGGCCTGGTCGAGGCTGATGGGGAGGAATTGTTCCTGTTTGAGTCTTCTCATCCTTGTCAAGTATCGAAATTTTATGAATGCAACTATCTATCGTAGTGATACCTGCAACTATAAATGAAAATCTGTTCGTCACGGTACTGATAAACCAACCTGTGTTCCAAATCAATCCTACGGGACCAAAAACCGGCCAAATCATATTTCAGCGGTTCTGGCTTACCCATTCCTTCAAATGGGGTTCTTTGAATCTCCCTGATCAATTCGTTGATCTTTGTAGCCATCTTTTTATCCTCTTTCTGCCAGGAAAGGTATTCATCCCAGCCATTTTTGGAAAAAATTATCCGCTTCATTCTTCCATCGAATCAAGTGAAACGGTATTGCCATTTTTCATCTGATCAATTGATTCATACAACTTGTCGGTATTTGCTTTGGAACTCAACAAATAAACTGTTTCCATAATGGAATTGTACTCATCCAGGGATATCATAACCGTACCTTTGCCGGTTTTTCTTTTAACAATAAGTGTTTCATTGTTATCTTCCACACTGTCCAGGTATTTTTTTAATTGCGTCCTGAATTCCGAAAAATTAGCTGCGATCATCACTTCCGTCTTAAAAGTTATTATTTAAGTACAAATATAAGTACTTTTTAATTCTATAACAACAATTTCCTGGAGAGGATGCTTCGGAAGTTGCCATCTTTTATTCATTATATTTCTATCTTTAGCTCAAACTTCTTAACCAAACGATTATGCCCCTGCTTGTAGTCGGAATAGGATTCGTGCTCCTTTTGATACTGATCGGCAAATTTAAATTCCACGCCTTTCTCGCACTTTTGATTACCTCCTTTGTCGTTGGCCTGCTGAGCCACATGAACCTGCTGGACATCCTGGATTCTGTGGTTAAAGGAGTCGGAGAAACCATGAGCAAAGTGCTCCTGATTCTGGCGTTTGGTGCCATGCTTGGCAAAATCCTGGAGGAGAGTGGCGCCGCCCACACCATCGCCTTCCGGATGATTGACCTGATGGGCCTAAAAAATATCCAGTATGCCCTGATGATTACAGGTTTCTTTGTCGGGTTGCCGATGATGTACAATGCCAGTTTCCTGGTGCTGATCCCGCTCATCTTCACCTTTGCCGCAATCACCAGGTTGCCGCTTTTGTGGCTGGCCATACCCCTCCTCTCCTCTTTGTCGGTGACGCATTGCTTTCTGCCTCCTCACCCGGCTCCAACCTACGTTTCATTTATTTACGAGGCCAACGTCAACAAAGTCCTTCTCTATGGTTTGGTCCCGATGATACCATGTTGCCTGATTGGCGGAATTTGGTTCTCCCGTTTCTTCAAGAACATCAAATTGATGCCTCCCCCTGAACTCTTCAAGGAAAGACATTTCGAAAAGAGTGAACTGCCCGGATTGGGCATCAGTATTTTATGTGCCATTACGCCCATTGTCCTGATGCTTCTTGGAGCCTTAACAGATATTATTTTCGGAATGCCTCCCGTGAAAACGGAACTCACCAAACTTGGTATCGATAACATCACCGGATTTTATTTTCAGCTGTTTTCCCAGAAAGGAATCAGCAACTTTCCTGCCCATTCCTTGGCACTGCTGCTCACCATTTTCAAGTTCCTGAGCGATGCCAATGTCGCCCTGTTCACGTCAGTTATAGTTGCCATCTTCACCCTTGGACTGAGAAAAGGCAATTCGATGGACAACGTAATGGCTACCGCTTCCGGTTCCATCGGAGCCGTTTCAATGATCGTACTGATCATCGCGGCAGGTGGCGGGTTCTCACAGGTGCTGAAAGACAGCAATGTGATTGCCTACATCCGGACCATCTCTGACACCTTTCACATGAACCCGTATTTGATGGCTTTCGTGGTTGCCTCCATTTTCAGGCTGGCTATCGGGTCAGCCACCATCGCCACACTCACCACTGCACCCATTATGTTCCCTATTGTACAGCAAACCGGAGCCTCTCCCGAATTAATGGTTTTGGCCACCGGAGCCGGAAGTGTAATGTGGTCTCACTTTAACGATTCAGGGTTCTGGATGTTCAAGGAGTATTTCGGACTGAGCGTCAAACAGACCTTTCAGACCTGGACACTGATGGAATCTGCCATCGGAGTTGTTGGCATCGTTACCGTGATGATGATGAGCTGGGTGATGTAGGAAATGAATAATGAAAAATATTCAAGACATTTTTTTTCAAATATCAAGCAAAATGAAAGACAAATATTTCAAGATTACAGCCTTCCTTCTACTGTTCGTGCTGCTTTTTGTTTCTTTTCAACTGGATGGGAAAGTGTATAAAAACCTGCCGGGAAGACTAAAAACAAGTTTAAATGCCTACTCTTTCAACAAACCCCTTCTAAGCGGAGCAATGAACCTGGACCAGCTGCTTGAATTTTGTGCCCAGAACCAAATTGACGCGGCAGATCTGACAGGCTATTACTTTCCCGGTTACCCGGAAGTCCCTTCCGACGAATATTTGTACCATATCCGGCAGAAAGCCTTCCTGTTGGGCGTTGAGATCAGTGGAACCGGAGTTCGAAACGACTTCACGGAACCGGATCCCGCAAAACGCAAGGCCAGTATCGAATTGGTCAAGAAGTGGATCATTGCAGCCGAAAAATTGGGAGCACCCGTCATTCGCGTCTTTTCCGGGGCCGCTGACCCGAAAGGCTTAACCCGGGCGCAGGCGGTCGACCAGGTCGTGGAGGCTTTGAAAGAGTGTGTGGAATTTGGCAAAGCGCACGGTGTAGTGGTGGCCATTCAAAACCACAACGATTTTATCAAGACTGCCGATCAGGCTATAGAGATCCTCTCCAGGGTAGATCCTGACTGGTGCGGACTGATACTCGACATCGGCAGTTTCCGGTCTGGTGACCCCTACCGGGAGATCGCGAAAGCCATCCCTTTTGCAGTCAACTGGCAGTTGAAGGAGAAACTGTTTGTCGATGGGAAAGAGCAAAAAACCGATCTCGACAAACTGATGACAATCATTCAAGAATCGCGTTACCGCGGATACCTTCCACTCGAGACACTTGGAGATGGCGATCCAATCCTGACAGTCCCTCGTTTCCTGAAAGAAATCAGGAGCGCCTTGAAAAAAATCGACGCACAAAACTGATACACTATCTTATAATCTTCCGTCTATTCATCCCAACTGAATGTGTTTCATTAAACATTGTTAAAAGCCTGTCAGGCCATTTAACTTTTTGGCACTGCCCGTATCTAAAAGGTGGTTTTGATTTGGTTTTAATTATCACTTTAAAGAATAGACGTTATGAAAGCAAAAATTTTAGTGTCATTGATTCTGATGACGCTGTCGTTTGCATTGGTCGCTCAGACTTCCGACTTACTTGCAAAAAAACAAATGAAGGACACAAGAGTTGCCCGGATGAACAAAATGGAAGGTGCCGCCAATCAGCTCAACCTCACAGAGGAACAGAAGGGAGCGTTTAAGCAGAGTGCCATTGCGATGCACAAGAGCCTTCAACCCCTGAGAAATGAGCTTGGCGAAGCCGAAGCGCACCAAAGGACGCTGGTGACAGCTGAAAAACCAGATTTTACTGCCATCAACAAAAACATCGAAAAGATAGGCGGGATAAGAGTAGAAATGGCCAAGATTCAGGCCAGACGGATTGTCGAGATGCGAACCGGGTTATCCGACGAACAAAAGATGAAATTCGATCTTCTCCATGCGAAGATGAAAGAAGGGCAAAGACAGGCTGGAATGAAACGCAATTTGAGGTGAAATATTCATTGGTAAAATAACCCAACCTAAACCATTTCTTTTGGTTGAATATTACCAACATGATGGATGATAAAATGGATCGCCCCTGAAGCGCATGCGAGACTTCAGGGGCGATTCATTTGGTTAATCCCGGAAACAGCACCAAAATTTATCTGATATTCAGACTATTTTTTGATCGTAAATTCAAAATTAGCACCCTCTCCCGGATTGGAAATCAACTTAATAGATCCTCCAAGACCTTCAACCAGGGTCTTTACCGTAGCTAGTCCGATGCCATTCCCCTTTTCTCCAAACCGATCCATCGCGTGGTTCGTCTCAAAGATCTCAAAAATCCTATCCTTGTGCAGATGGTCAATTCCTGGTCCATTATCGATAACATTGATCCTGATATTTTCTTCCTTCTCTTCGATGAGGATCGAAATTAAAACATCATTTTTATCGTTGTACTTAATCCCATTGGTGATTAGATTGATGAGTATCTGCTCCAGCGCGATTCTGTTGGAATAGACCACAATATCATGTTTGGGCGAAATTTGGAATCTGGCTTCATGCGCCGAATCAATCAAAGGGATAATGTCAGAAATAAGTTGTCTCAAAGAAAGATTTTCCTTGCTTTCGGCCAATACTTTTGAATTCTTGCTGTATTTGAGGATACCATCAATCAATTGAGTGAGCGTAATGGTTGAGCTGCTGATCATTTGCAACAATTCCAATCCTTCCTCATCCATCTGTCCTGCATATTGCTCCTGAAACAACTCTGTCATCATCACAATACTGCACAACGGAGATTTAATGTCATGGGCAGCCACACTGGCAAATTTTTCGAGACTCATGATTTTGATCTCCAGATTGTTGATCAGGGATTCCAGCTTTCTTGCCTTCTTTCGCAGTTCCAAAAGCCGTCCCACCTGATTCGACAATGCCTTTAATGCCGCAATCTGAGATTCATCCAGAACGTGAGGTTCATGGTCTATGACGCAAAGGACTCCCAATGCATATCCCTCGTCATTGACCAGTGGTACACCGGCATAAAAAACGCAATAGGGATCGCCTGTTACCAGGGGATTGTCGTGAAACCGATGGTCAAGCCGGGAGTCGGTTACAATGAAAGGACTGTTCTTGTCATCGAGCGCATGGCCGCAAAACGCAATCTCTCTGGGTATCTGTGTGGTATCAGTACCATGATGGGATTTAAACCATTGCCTTTTTTCATCGATCAGGCTGATCATGGATATGGGAGTTTTGCAAATAAGAGAAGCAAGGAAGGTTATTTCATCGTACTCTTTTTCAGGAATAGTATCCAAAATTAAATACTCCTTCAGAGCTTCAAGCCGTTGGAATTCGTCAATCGGGATGATGGGCGCAATCATGGTATTTGTCTGATTTAATGAGTATTATGGTATAATATAGTTTGGTCAGTATATTACGACAGTAATAATTAAAAACGAATACGATCTTTCTTACCCCAAAGGTATATGGAATCTATTAAAATTGTACACGTTACATAAAAAAATATGCTTATTTTGCTTCTTTCAGATGAAATATTAACTGATACCAACGTTGTGTTGACTGATATTAATTGCATTTTTGTTGAAATCACCAATTGAAAACATGCAATTTTACAAGTATTCAAATTCCGGCAAACCCGAAGCAAAAAATAAATCAAATTCAATCATGAGGATCCTAATTTCTGCTGCCATCTTTTTCTTTTCCGCTTTTCTGTCTATACCTGCCGACGCTTTAGCCAAAGCACCTGTCAGAATTCTGGTTGTAACCGGAGGACACAGTTACAATAAAATTACGTTTGATGAAATGCTCAATGGTTTGGGGAAGAACATTACCAGTCGGGTTGTCGAATTCCCGGCTGCCTTTGACGAGTTTATACCTGAAAACAGGACCAGTTACGATGTTCTGGTATTCTATCATATGTGGCAAAAAATAACTCCTGAGCAAGAGAAAATAGTAGCGGAATGCATTCGGGAGGGGAAACCGGTTGTCGTTTTGCACCACAGTATTTGCGCTTTTGACGAGTGGCCTGAGTACTGGCATATCATTGGCGGAAAATATTTCCACAAGCCGACGGTAGTCGATGGCAAGGAATATGCCGCTTGCTCCTATATTCATGATATTCATTTCAGGGCTAATGTCGCAGGAAAAAAGCATCCGGTCACAAAAGGTGTAAAGGATTTTGAACTGTTTGACGAGACTTACAAAGGCTATTTCACCGAACCCGGCATCGAGCCGCTTTTGACAACCACCGAAGAATCAAGCAATACCGTGATTGGTTGGGCATGGCAATATGGTAAATCAAGAATTATCACCTTGCAAAGTGGACATGACACGCCAACTTTTCAGAACAAAAATTTCAGAAGGCTGTTGAAGCAAGCGATTGAATGGAGTTTTGCCGGCAGTAAATAGGTTCTCCTATGTGAAACTTCATGTTATCCTTTGAGCCCTTTGTAATAAAAAAAAATTCACAACAAAGGGAACATTTTCAGTTGTTTCAACTCAGTAGATTAACAAGATATTCCGTTACTCCTTAACGAGCCGATAGACTTCGCTTCCCGCCAGCAAAAAGCAACCCAAACCATAGTCCTCAAAATTTGGAACCCTGACATAAGATGTTGGCTGAGAATCGGAAGGTTGTTTCCCGGTTCCCTGAACATGACCCAAAAAGCCATTTGGATGAACGGCGTCCTTCACCATGCCATTCCAAGCCCTGATGACGACAGGCTGGTATTTCCTCTTACTCAGAATTCCTTGGTTGATTCCCCATGCCATGCAATAAGCGAAGAGAGCCGTGCCGCTTAATTCCTTTCCTCCGAAATTATTCGGATCGTGCAGACTGGCATTCCAGAAACCATCCTGCCGTTGAACGGGTACCAAGGCTTTTGCCATTTGTTCAAAAGTTTTCAGGTACTCTTTGCGGTGTGGCGCATCTTTCGGCATGATTTCCAAAACCCTAACCAGCGCAGCCAGAACCCAGCCATTTCCCCTCGACCAGTAACAATCCTCGCCGTTGGGTTCTTTGTACGGGGGTACAAAATCCTTGTCACGCCACCACAAGTGATCCTTTGGATTGTATAACCCCTTGCCTCCCATGACGGTTTTGCTGTGGTTGTACATTTGATACATCCGCTCGTAATAGCGATTGTCATTGTACAGGACCCCGAGTTTGGCAAAAACCGGCATGGCCATTTGCAGGGCATCAATCCAGGTCCAGTCATCCAATTTATCGGAAGCAATCATCAGATCAATGGATGCTTTCAAATCTTTGATACGTTCAGGTTTCTTATCAATCAAATACAAATCGATGTAGGTCTGACCACAACACTGGTTATCGGCATTCCTCACCTGAATACCTCCATTAAGTCCCCACTTGTGCGATTCGCCCCAGGCTACCGCATAATCATAATAGGATTTGTCTTTACTGATCTGGTATAAAGCCATCAATCCTTCATAATATACTGCTCGCGTCCAGATATGGCTGGGGCGGGTCTTGTCATTGACAATGACCATGCCTGGATCAGGCCATTTGTTCATAAAATAGGCATTGGCTGCGATCATTTTCTCCAAAATATCCTTTTGGGTAGGAAGATTTTGAGCTTTTATCATTCCGGATACGGACAAGACCAGGGTCAAAAGAAGAAGGATATTTGCATTTTTCATATGTTCTGCAACTAAATTTATGGAATTGAATTTTCATATTCCTATTCTGAACCTTTCTTCAATTATTTGAATGAGATTCTGTAAAGTCCCGATGCATGGGGCCGGATATTCTGAACAAATTCGCCTTTAAATTTTCCCAGTTTCTTCCCCGACCAGAGATCGGTTACAATGCAAGAACCATTGATCCCAAGTTCGTCTAGCATCACAGATATTTTTTTCAACTCAACTGAATTCGGAGCCACAGGTTCTGAAATATTGAATAGTGCCAGGAATTGATCTCCTGATTTTGGATCTTTGGCTATCCAGGCTACTTGACCATCCTCATTGAACAATTGTCGGTTTTCGGCACTATGCTGGTTCACATAAAGCACCTCCTTGTTGGTAATCAATGACAAGGTGAACGCATCGTTGTCAGGCAAATTTCCCCCAAACATAAGTGGCGAGCGGAAAATTGAAAAGAGCGTCATCATGGTAATTTGCTCATCATTTGAAAGTCCGCTCATCCTGTCGTTGCCACGCTCCGCCCTGATGCCGATGTGTCCCAACGGCAGCATATCACAATCAGGAAAATGTCCGTCTCCGATGTGGGCAGACCAGCGGTTGCAAACCTCAAACTCCTCTTTGAGCTGTTTCCAGTTGTCCCACAGGTCATTGACAATCCGCCACATGTTGGCATGGGATTGAATATGGTCGCGATTGGCAACGGGTGTCTCACCCGGAGAGGTACTCAGAACGATCTTCCGGCCTGACTGGTCAATAGCCTTCCGGATAAGTTCGATTTCGCCCTGATGGTAAAAAGGAGCAGAAAGGTCGTCAATCTTTACGAAATCCAGTCCCCAGGCGGCATAAAGGTTGAAAAGTGAATTGTAATACTCCTGCGCACCTTCTTTCAAGGGATCTACCGTATACATGTCTTTCAGCCATTTGCACAAATAATCCGAATTGTAAATATCTGCTGCGCTGACGCGAGACCCAAGCACCGGAGTATTTCTTTTCACCGCTTCCTTTGGAATTCCCCGCATGATGTGGATCCCAAATTTCAGTCCTTTGGCATGGATGTAATCAGCCATCGGCTTAAATCCCTGACCGTTGGCGGCGGAAGGAAATCGGACCGGACTAGGCAGAAAACGGCCATATTCATCCATGACGAAGGAAGGATCCTTTTCGTTGTAGCCGTGGGCTTTGTCGTTGTCCACATACCAGCGGATATCAATCACAATGTATTGCCAACCAAATTTCTTCAGATGAGCTGCCATATAGTCGGCATTGGCTTTGACATCACTCTCCACAACCGTGGGACCGTAACAATCCCAGCTATTCCACCCCAGCGGAGGAGTCGGTGTCCATGAGTGAAAGTCGGATTGGCCCGGTGATGGTAGACCCAATAAAATAAAGGCAATGGTAAGTAAGCAGAAATTTCTCATTTCAATATGGATTTTTGGCAAAACTGCAATTTCTATTTGCTATCAATAAATTGCACGGCGCTGTCGTTGATTTCAATTTTATGTGATTTCACTAGTTGGATCATTTCTGAGCCGGCCAATAAAACCGGACCGTAACCATGTGCTGCATAGACGTTGACAGGCCGGTAATAATAGAAGGCCGGATCAAATCCCATTCCGGTACCTACGCAGGTGCCTTCCACCTCCCCTTTTTCGTTGACTTTGGATGACACCGCATTCCAGGCCAGGCAAACCATCGGACCGTATACTTTGGCATCGACATAACCGCGGTTGATGGCTCGGGCGATGGAATAGGTATAAATGGCCGTGGCTGAAGTTTCCAGGTAGGAGTCTGACCTGTCGATCAGTTGGTGCCAGAATCCTTTCTCTGACTGGTAGTTGGCCAGTCCCCGAATGTGCTTGCGCAATAATTCCAATACCCTTGGACGACCCGGGTGATCCTGCGGCAGCACTTCCAGAAGTTCTACCATCGTCATGACAGCCCATCCATTGGCACGTGCCCAGTAAAACTGTGGATGTTCATTCATGCCTAGTATCCATCCGTGCATGAAGAGTCCCTTTTCATTGTTGAACATCCGGTCCGAAAACTGAACCACCTGTTTGACCGCATCATCCATGTACTTCATTTCGCCTGTGTATATGCCCATTTGAGCAAGGGCCGGGACTGCCATAAAGAGATCATCCAGCCAGAGAGAGTTGGGTTGCGGCCGGTTTCTCGCCAACGTACCGTCCGGCAAACGAAATTCCTTACCGCTGATGTACTCCATCGTGGAATTGATCATCGGTTTCAGGTCAACATCGAAACCCATTCGCTGGGTTTTGATCATCGCCGCGCAGATTGCACCACAATCATCCAGTGCCTGCGGGTGAAGCGTCCTGAACATGGCATGATGCAAACCGGGTTGCGTCAATTCCAGTTTTAGAAATAAGGGACGGATCTCAGCCAGAAACTTCAGCCTGCTTTTGGTATAGTCCGCATATTTTGGATCGCCTGTGACCTGTGTGGCCAGAAGCATTCCTGCATAAGTAACACCCCATTCATAACTGAGTAACCTGAAATCACCCGGTTTGAAGATGGTGTTGGCATCAATCGCGGAATAATCCGTTACTTCTGCCTGCGTCTCCTTGTTGATCAATACCGTCGGCGTGACTGCATTGAGATAGGTGTAGATTTTATCCAGTACTACCGTGATGTTCTTTACCTCAGGTTTCCCGTAAGGAGTGTCGTAACCGGGAGCCATCAGGTGAAGCGGGGTGGTTGAATCATTTACTTTCTGGGCCTGCAGACCCAGGCAAAAGATCAAGTTAATTA
>JBAXUL010000179.1:0-5644 GCA_037129695.1 Prolixibacteraceae bacterium | reverse complement strand
CAGTATATTTTCAAAATTGTTGCGCTCGTTTGTTAAAAACAATTATTTTTGCACTCGCATACAAAAAAGCATCCATTTAAGTGAACATAAAGTTATGAGCAAAGAGAAGACGACAAAAGCCAGTGATAATCTGAAAGAAGTTGAACACGCATTGACAACGGCAGAAGTGTTTTTTGAAAAAAATGCGAAGTTAGTCTCCATGATTTTTGGAGCGGCTGTTGTGGTAGCCCTGTTGTTGCTTGCAACCCACCGCTTCTATACAATTCCTCACGAGGCCAAAGCCAAGGAGCAAATTTTCACTGCTGAGCAGTATTTTGAAAAAGACTCCTTCAATCTTGCCCTGAACGGAGATGGAAATTATCCCGGTGTTCTGGATATCATTGACAACTATGGCCGTACACCAGCCGGAAATCTGGCAAAATACTATGCCGGAATCTCCTACCTGCATATCGGTAAATACAAGGAAGCCATTGATTATCTTGAAAATTTCAAAACCAGCGATCTGCTTTTGAAACCAATTGCAACAGGTGCAATCGGTGACGCTTACGCTGAATTGGGAAACAAGGAGAAGGCACTGAAATATTACTCCGAAGCATCTGAATTCAAAGCCAATAACTTTACCACACCGATTTACCTGCTCAAACTGGGAAGAATGCACGAAATGATGGGTAACAAAGACAAAGCGCTTGCATCGTACCAAACGATCAAGGAAAAATATGCGGACAGCAATGAAGGTCGTTTAGCCGACAAATACATTGCCCGTATTTCCGCAGCCAACTAAAAATATTTGTTCAAAAAGAGAAAGCCTCTCCGTTTCGGGGAGGCTTTTTTTGTAAATTTGTGGTTGATTTTGTTGGAAAACACCTGATTGTAATTACTTCCTGATTGTATTTCCTATTAAACCCAAAACAAATGAAAAATTCAATTCTTATCCATCTTGCCACCGGTTTCGAAGAAACAGAAGCCATAAGCATCATTGACGTTCTGAGACGTGCGCAACTACCGGTGGTAACTGTTTCAATCACCGGAAATCTTTTGGTTACAGGCGCGCACCATGTCTCGATTATGGCAGACCAGTTGTTTGAAGAAACTGATTACTTAGAGGCTGCCATGATTATATTACCCGGAGGAATGCCCGGAACAACCAATCTCAAAAATCACAAAGGGCTTTCGGCTCAAATTGTGAAGTTTGATAAAGAGCGAAAACAGATTGCAGCCATTTGTGCCGCTCCAATGATCCTGGGTTCACTCGGATTACTCAAGGGAAGGAAAGCGGTCTGTTATCCGGGCTTTGAAACCAAACTGTCAGGGGCCAGCGTTATGTATTCACCATTTGCCTCCGATGACCATATCGTGACCGGCAGAGGCGTTGGAACCGCCCTCGAATTTTCATTGGAAATTGTTCGCAGATTGAAAGGTGATGATTTGGCAAAGGAACTCAGATCAGAACTGGTAATTCCGGATTAACCACTGAAGGGATGAATGCAAATACCCTGAGAAATGAGATTGTTTTCTATTGTGAAGCCAACGCAGATGAAGCAATCGTCAAAAAATACGCCATCTACTTCAAAGATGGCAAGAATGGATATGATGCCTACGGTATTTCCACCGCATTGATTCAGTCCAAAATCAAAGAATTGAACAGCGACCCTGCCGTTACTTTGCAACTTCTGCTGGAGGCTGCCCCGACCCTGCTCAAAAGTGGTAAATATGAAGAAACTTTTTTCATCTTGCTATTGATGGAAAAGCATCTGAAAGAACTGACTACCGCGAATTTCGATGAAATAGCAGCGTGGTACGATTATGGAATTATCAACTGGGCTCAATGCGACACTTTGTGCAACAAAATCATTCCCTGGTTTTTCCTGCATCAACTGGTGCCTCTTTCCAGCTTGGCAGCATGGCAGGGCTCTCCTCACCGATTCAAGCGCCGGTCGGTTGCAGTGCCATTGATAAAACTTCTGAAATCAACTGACGATTACAAACCATTTTTCGACCTGATCACTCCAATCATGATGGATCAGGAACGAGTGGTTCATCAGGGACTCGGTTGGTTCCTCCGCGAAGCATGGAAGAAACAACCGCAGCAAACCGAGCAATTCCTGATGCAATGGAAAGACCGGTCTCCAAGACTAATATTTCAATATGCGACCGAGAGGATGAGCAAGGATGATCGGGAAAGATTCAGGAAAAGCAAATAAACATAAGACAATGGTCTTCGACAATAACTGTCATAGATAGCTTATCTTGTTGATTATTGAAAATGAATCAGCTATCTGCATGACAATAAACCAATTTCGTTGATGAACCATCATTGGTAAATCGAATAATACATGTAGTTATTTGCATATATTAAGTTAAAAGAACATTTAAATGTCGTAGATGCTGATTCCCATTTTTTGAGGATTCTGCCAATTGTGTCGCGCAAAGCTCGCAAAGCCCGCAAAGAAAAAATACGACATTATTATTTGTGCATTACTTATTTACCTTTGCAAAAAATAGAATATGCTGAACTGGATTAAAAAAAGACAACTAAGTGTAATATTTCTTTTCATAGGGGGCATGAGCGGTTTCCTATACTGGAAATTCGTAGGATGTTCAACCGGTACTTGTCCTCTGAAATCCCACTGGTACACCATGACACTCTACGGAATGCTTTTGGGGTGGCTGATTGGCGATCTGATTGCATCCTTCACCGGAAAAAAAACTCAGGAATAAAATATCATCCGACTTCGAAAACCAGCATTTTGTTTGTTTCGGAGGTTATTTTATACCGGTCGTCCAACCGAATTCCAAGAATCCAAACAATCTCTTCTCCGTTGGTTAAAAGCCATAAATTTTCTTTTTCCGGCAGACTGAATTTTTCATCCACAAAAAAATCACTCAGCTTTTTCATTCCGGTCATGCCCAGTGGCTGGAAATAATCCCCTTTCTGCCATTTGCGCAGAATCAGTGGAAATTGGATCTTTTCGCGGTCCACCATGGCTATTTTGGAAGATCTGCTTATCTTGACAGAACCGGTCATTTCTTGTGCAGTTATAGTCAGTGAGACAGGAAAATCAATTTCGGTTGTGGACTCATCGAGATAATACCTTTTGTCTGAATGTTCTTTCAGTTCATGTATCAAAATCACCTCCCTGTCAAGCACTGCACGGTGCGTGGCGGAATAAAATTGTTTTCCCGACTGCCCACCGATCGACTTTATCATCTCATCTACCACGTCTCCATTGAAATGATACGGTTTCAAAATCTCAAAAAGGTAGGATGAGAGCGGATTGAGCAATTTTAATTCCTGAATTGACAATTCAATTTCACCGTGAGATTTTCTTCTGACCACACGCTCCTTCACGGATTCCACCGCCTGATCATAGACCTGCAGGGTGTCCCGCAGATAGCCGATGGTTTCCTGTAATCCCTGACGAAAGGATGGATTCAGTTCCTCCATCAATGGAAGAACCAGATGTCGTATTTTATTGCGTTGAAAATCAGTCAGCAGGTTGGTGCTATCCTCCCGGTATTCGAGCTGATTAACAGAAGCATACGATTCAATCTCTTTCCTGGTGGCAAACAAAAGAGGCCTTACCACATTCCCGTTGATGGCTTTAATACCGGTTAAACCCGAAATTCCGGTTCCGCGCGCCAGGTTCAGAAAAAATGTTTCTGCTTGATCATCAAGATGATGTGCGACAACGATCTTATCGAAATGATGGGCATGACGGATTTCTTCGAACCAGGCATAGCGCAGGTCACGCGCAGCCATCTCGATAGAAATTCCGTTTTGAGTGGCATATTCACTGGTATCAAACGAATGGCGAAAGAATGGTTTATCATATTTTGCGGCGAGTGCCCTGACAAAAGCTTCATCCCGGTCTGATTCCGCTCCCCTCAAATTAAAATTGCAGTGGGCGATTGAGAAGGCATATCCTGCCAGGTAGAGCAGATCGGCCAGTACGATTGAATCGATACCGCCGCTCACCCCAATCAACAGGTTATCGTCCGGAGTAAAGAGCCTGAGCGCATCAACATACCTTTTTAATCTTTCAACCATCGGAAGAAATTTAAGTTATGTTGGTGATTTTTCGGCCACTTTGGATGCAATGGCGATGATAACCCTACAGGCACTTTCCATCGACCTGGTTGGGATGAATTCGTAAGGACCGTGAAAATTGTGACCACCTGCAAAAATATTGGGGCATGGTAATCCCATGTAGGAAAGCCTCGAACCATCTGTTCCGCCTCTGACCGGAACAATTTTAGGCTGGATGTTGCAGGAAAGCATGGCCTCTTTGGCCAATTCAACCATAAAAAATTGTGGGTCTATCTTTTCCTTCATATTGAAATATTGGTCACGAAGGGTAATTTCTGCCACAGATTCACCATATTCCGCGTTCAGCAGATCGACCATCCTGACCAATGTCGATTTTCTTTTCTCAAAATTCTGACGGTCAAAATCACGGATAATGAACTCAATATCTGTCTTTTCTACTCTCCCTTCAAATTTCGTCAGATGATAAAAACCTTCGTAATTCTCAGTATGTTCAGGTATTTCCCTACCGGGAAGGTCAGTCAGAAACCGATTGGCGACCAGCATTGAATTTCTCATTTTATCCTTGGCAGAACCGGGATGAACGCTGATTCCGTGAAAGACAATGTGTGCCGAAGCAGCATTAAAATTCTCATACTGAAGTTCACCCAATTCACCGCCATCGAGGGTATAGGCAAAATCGGCACCGAATTTAGGAACATAAAAGTGATCGGCACCTTTCCCAATCTCCTCATCGGGGGTAAATCCAATTCTGATCCTGCCATGTCTGATCTCAGGATGAGCCAAAAGGTATTCCATGGAAGTTACGATTTCGGCAACACCGGCCTTGTCGTCCGCACCCAGTAAGGTTGTGCCGTCAGTCACAATAAGCCTCTCTCCCTGGTATTTCAGGATTTCAGGAAATCGTTTGGGAGAAAGGATTATATTTTGTTCCTTGTTCAGTACCAGATCCCCTCCGGTGTATTCCGCGATAATTTGGGGATGTACATTTTTGCCCGGGCAATCAGGACTTGTATCCATGTGGGCAATAAAACCTACCACCGGAGTGTCATGATTGATGTTCGCAGGAAGTGTAGCCATCACGTATCCGTTCCAGTCGACCTCAACCTCTGACAATCCAATGCGAACCAGCTCCTCAGCTAGCATTTTGGCAAATTTCAGCTGGCCTTCAGAACTGGGAGAACTTATGCTATCACCATCTGACTGCGTGTTGTAGCTGACGTATTTCAGAAACCGGACTACTACATTTTCTTCCATAATATCAAAGGCCTAAGTGGCTTAATCAATTTAATATTGGACAATAGAAGCAGACTGCACTTTTCCCTTGTGGTCTTTGCGAGCTTTGCGCGACACATCTGACCAAATTCACGAAACACTGGAATCATAACCTCACCATTCAAATGTTCCTGTTACCAAAGTAATCAACAAATGATTGTGTTGTACTTTTCCTTTGCGGTCTTTGCGAGCTTTGCGCGACACATCTGACCAAATTCCCGAAACACTGGAATCATAACCTCACCATTCAAATGTTCCTGTTACCAAAGGAATCAACAAATGATTGTGTTGTACTTTTCCTTTGCGGTCTTTGCGAGCTTTGCG
>JBAXUL010000178.1:0-5744 GCA_037129695.1 Prolixibacteraceae bacterium | reverse complement strand
GATCTGCCGGAGCCAAAGCCGAAAAGGTGGAGCCGCAGGCGGTTCCTGCTGCACCGGCAGGGAAGGAAGGGAAATAGGCGATCTGAAATGAATATATTGATGATGCATTTTCCTGACTTCTTTGAGAGCCTCAAACTTTTATCTAGAAAGATTTTATAATTTTGTTTTTCAGTTGCCAGATGGAACTCGCCAATAAGCATTCTCGTGTGAAGGAAGCAATTCTCATGGCTCGTTTCACACGTAAATAGCAGTATTAATTTGTTGATTATTAGAATGTACGTATTGAACCCTCAGGATAATTTACATGCTATTTTGTGAACGATTGCGCATGAGGGTTTCATATGAATAAAATATTTCACTGCAACGCTTTATTCAATCCCTTATTTTTACCTCTTTCATCCGGATTTTGAGTTATTTTTGGATTGATTGTGAATTTGCCGGGATAGAGCACGAAGGGGTTGAAATAGAATGGGGGAGACCTGGGAAAAAATGGTCGTTCAACAAAAAACGGGTTAAAAGGTGGCCGTTTCAATGGCTAAAATCCCGCAAATTTAGTTTGTTTTGTTAACTGATTTTTACGGGAACGTAGTATCTTTTCCTGATGCCTATATTCATAACCGATGCAGGAAAGCTCACCACGTTTGCCAATGGAGTTCAAAATGAAGAAGTTCATCATTTTGAACTGGCGCCCAATCAGGGAAAGATCGTTAACTTGGATATCAATTAGTTAGGTCTTAAGAATGTGACATCAAAATACAAATGCATTTCCTATTATTTTAAATCCAAACAGCTAAAATGAAAAATACCATGAAGTTTTTGTCTTTTTTATTGCTCTTCCTGATCGGTGGTGAGACCATCATCGCACAGGAAGCCAAAATCCAGGAACCTGCAAGCGTCCGTACTGATAAAATATCCGCAAAATGGTTTGATCGGGCAGAGGTAACCTCCGGTGGAGAAAAACCTGAGGGCCACTACCTGTTGTGGTATCAAACCCCGGCCAAAGTGTGGGAAGAAGCCTTGCCAGTGGGGAATGGCCGGTTGGGCGCCATGGTTTTCGGCGGAATCGCCGACGAGCGGATCCAGCTGAATGAAAGTACGCTCTGGGATGGTTTTTCGCTTGACCCGACTAATCCGGATGCACTGAAAGCTTTGCCTGAGGTGCAAAAGCTACTTTTTGACGGTAAAAACAACGAAGCCGTTAAACTGGCAGGGATAACCATGATGGGACGTCCAAAGGGTGTCAAGCCTTACCAGTCGCTGGGTGAACTTTGGTTCGATACGCCTGTATTGAATGCCTCCAATTATACCAGGAGCCTGGATTTAGCCACAGCAGTGGCCAGTACCAGTTATGCTTCAGAAGGGGTGACCTATTCGCGGGAAGTATTTGCCTCATCGGTCGACGGAGTAATTGTGGTCCGTTTGATGGCCAGTAAGAAATCAAAGATTTCTTTTTCGCTAACGCTGAAACGTCAGCAGGATGCCATTTGCGCAGCCAATCCAAACGATCCTAATTCACTGGTTATGAGCGGTCGGTTACCTATTAAGGATCAAGACGGAAAGCCACGTGGAATCAGTTTTGCCGCTTCGGTTAAAGCCTTTGCCAAGGGTGGAAAAGTCGCCGTCGAAAACGGAATATTGAAGGTTTTCAATGCCAGCGAAGTAACGCTGTTCGTTGCCGGAAGTACCAATTACCCGGGAATGAACAACTTTTCTGCTGACATCAATGCATTGAAAATTGATCCGGTCAAGAATTGCAGTGAGATGATTGCCAAAGCTTCCTCCAAAAACTATTCGAAACTTAAACAGGCTCATCTGAAAGAACATCAGCGTCTTTTTAACCGTGTTGATATTCACCTCGGACAAATTGCTCCCGAAACTTTGGCCTTACCTACCAATAAAAGACTCGATCTGGCCAAAGTGGCAGGGAAAGCCGATCTCGGACTGGTGGAGACTTTTTTCCAGTATGGAAGATATTTGCTGATTTGCAGTTCTCGTCCGGGCGGTATGCCGGCCAATTTGCAGGGCCTTTGGGCATGGCAGATGAATCCGCCATGGAATGCTGATTTCCATACCAACATCAATCTGCAGATGAATTACTGGCCTGCCGAAATCACCAACCTTTCCGAAATGCACCTTCCGCTTTTCGACCTATCGGAAGCCCTTGTAACTCCGGGTGAGCATACAGCCAAAGTGATGTATGGTGCCGGTGGCTGGGTGGTTCATCATTTAACCGATGCCTGGGGATTTACTGCTCCGGCCGATGGCCCTCAGGGAATCTGGCCAATGGGATCCGCCTGGCTGGCCCAGCATCCCTGGGAACATTATACCTACACCGGCGACAAAAAATTCCTACAGGAACGTGCTTTCCCGCTGATGAAAGGTGCTGCCCGCTTCATCATGGATTTTCTGGTGGAAGCTCCTGCCGGAACAGCTTGTCCGGGGAAACTGGTGACCAATCCTTCCTACTCTCCCGAAAATGAGTTCTTTCTTCCGAACGGACAAAAATCGGTATTTACCTATGGAGCCACCATGGATTTGGAAATTATCCACGATCTGCTCACGCACTGCATCGAAGCCTGCGATATTTTAGGAACCGATGCTGCTTTCAGCGCAGAATGCAGGAAAACACTCGATCGCCTGGCGCCAATACGGATCAGTCCGACGACAGGCCGCATTCTGGAATGGGCCGAAGATTACAGGGAAAACGATCCGCACCACCGGCATACATCTCATTTGTTTGGCCTTTACCCAGGTACCCAGATCACTACGCTCGGAACCCCCGAATTGGCCAGTGCTGCCCGCAAAACACTGGAGGCCAGAGGCGATGACGGAACCGGTTGGGGTCTGGCATGGAAGATCAACATGTGGAACCGTTTGCAGGATGGCGATCATGCCTACAAATTATTGTCCGTTCTTTTAACCACCAAAACCCTGCCGAACCTGTTCGACAACCACCCGCCTTTTCAGATTGACGGAAATTTCGGGGCGACCGCTGCCATTGCCGAGATGCTAATCCAAAGCCAGTCGCGCAACCAGGATGGAAGTTATGAGATTCAGCTGCTCCCTTCCCTGCCATCAGCCCTGGCCGAAGGTTCGGTTACCGGATTGTGCGCACGTGGTGGTTTTATTGTTGATCTGGCATGGAAAGACGGGAAAGTGACAGGCGTAAAAATATTGTCGAAAAACGGACAAAAATTGAGTCTCCGGACCCCGGCGCACAAGTTCGAAGCGCAAACAAAATCAGGAGAAATCATTCAATTGAATGAAAATCTGACTAAAAAATAGTGACAGAGTGCTCCTTCAAAAGAACAACTGACCCATCTTAGGATAAGGATGGTCAGTTGTTCTTTTTTGATGTATCCAAGCCCCACCGACGATGGATTTGTAATCGGTTTGATCTGAAATAATCTTGGCAATCTGTATCAATATTTGTTGATTTCATTTGATGATCTTCACCCTTCCGTCCGATCCATTGATTAACGGCCCCATCCACATCTGCACGCGGACGGATGATTCCGGCACTTCCTTTTCCACCGGTTAAAACCTGGGCTATGCACAGGAAACCCCGACGGGGTTACTGTTTATTTGAGCTGCTTCATCTCAATCAGGCAGGCCATCTGTTTTACTCCCACTGAAAAGCCAGGTACATACATGGCTTCTTGCCGGTATTGCGAATGGCATGAGGAATATTTGAACCCATAAAATAAACATCTCCGGGTTTTCCTTTGAAAATTCCGGTTCCAATTTCTTCTTCTGTGGTACCTTCCATCATGATTACAATTTCATCCGGCAGGTGGGTATGTGGTTCGTGGCTTTTGATGGCAGGATTTAAGGTTGTTGCATGCATTTCAATCCGTTCGGACATCGCCGATTTACGGTCGAAGAACTTGCGCACACCACCCCTGTCGTGGGGAGTAAATTTGATACTGTCCCAATCCAACAAAATCGAACCGCCTGCATTTATTCCGCGCTGGAGATTAATAGGTCTGATGGATTGATACGATACCACATAATAGGTGGCATCTGATTTACCCGTATTTTCCAGCGTGTAGGCATCCTCCGGCATCATCAAAGCCACACTGCCGGCACCCATTGTCTTGCTTGTTTCATGGAAATTGATCTTCAACGTGCCCTCTTTCACAAAAACAAATTCTTCGCAATCGGCATGAATCCTGTTGACCTGATGCGCCTTGCCGGATTGAATGGTGTTGGTGAAGATTTCGAATTTTTTAAGATGGGTGGTTACACCGGATATCAATTCACGTTTTTCACCGGATTCGGTTTTTTTAACCTTGGCTTTGGAGTAGCTGAAAACTTTGGATTGAACAACTTGCGCAATTGAGTCCTGATTGTATAACCCAAGGACGACTAAAACAAGTACAATTAATTTCATTTTCTGATATATGTTAAATGATGGACGATCCGTTTCGTCAATCAGGATGAACCTGACATGATGAGTGATCCCGGTAGGAACGTTCCTTGAACGCCGAAAGTAGGAATAAATCATGATTTATTCACCAATGCGTCTTTGTCATTCTTCGTCATAATCATGGATTATCTGATAATTTGCACGTGATCTTATTCTATGACAGATGCAACCTGATCATCCTGTCAGAGCAGCGAAACAAATGAATCGACAGATGCTTCTTTACCTATTTTCTATGAAGCATAATTTTCATTCATGATAACCAATTTCATCCTGTTTGTCGCATATTGGATCACTTTTCAATTATATTTGTCGACGGCTAATTTCCCTTGTGATTGGCAGTGCTCCAAGTATAAATTGTATCTGTTAAATGGTTGAAGAATGAAAAATATTGCCGGTTATTTCGTTGGAATTGCCTTAACACTTCTCTTGTGCAGTTGGGGGGAGAAGGGTCATCAAAAAATTAACAGTTCAGCCTCACAATTTTTCCCCGCCAGGCTAAACAGATACAAAGAATGGCCGGTCAGGCTGACGGAGTATGGATCTGAAGCCGATAACCGAAAGAAAAATGATCCAGCCGAAGGCATCAGGCATTACATCGATATGGACGCTTACACGGATTTCGTTCAATCACACAAGATCGTTGAGGGGAAAAAGGAATCATTGCGTCAATACGGCAAGGATTTCATCCTGAAAAATGGAACGCTGCCTTGGGTTACCGATTCAACCTACCGGGTATTGGTCAGGCAGTTCAAGGCAAAAGCATGGTCGAAGGCGGTGCTGACTGCGGCCGATCTCGGTCATTATGTTGGCGACGGGCATATGCCTTTGCATCTCACGCTGAACTATGATGGGCAACTTTCCGGGCAAAAAGGCATTCACAGCAGGTATGAATCGAAGATGATCAACAAATACATCGACTCCGTCACCGTCAGGAAATCATCTTTGCACAAGATTAAGAATATAAGCCGTTATATTTTCGATTACATGTACTTCAACTACCAGTACAAGGATTCCCTCCTAAAGGCGGATCAGGTTGCATTCAGTCAAGCCAATCACGAATACAACGACACCTATTATCAGGTGCTCTGGAATCAGACAAAAGGGTTCACCGCGCTGATGATTGCCGGTTCGTCAAAGTCGCTGGCCGAATTGATCCGGATGGCATGGATTGAAGCAGGGAGGCCTCGGCTACCAAGGGAAATCAGCATTGAAAAGATGGCTCACCATTGAGGTTTGATTTTTGCAAATGGGGATCATTCAGGTCCTTACCAGAGAAGCAGCGGTTAACCGTCTGCCAGTGCCATCGGCACGACCG
>JBAXUL010000177.1:0-5828 GCA_037129695.1 Prolixibacteraceae bacterium | reverse complement strand
GTGACTGCGGATAGTCCATCACCATGAATGATTACCGAGGCTCCGGGTTGAAGGTACAAGGTATCGCCTGCATTGATGGTGACATCAGAATAGATGTGATATCTCTTTCCGGAAAGCATAGTACCCTTCAATGGAATAGCATTCCCGGATGCATCTTTTTTTGGTAAAATTGTATCACTGATAGACTGTCCCACAACAGTAAGCGGTACAGAGATGATGACGTTCTCGTCAGAACCGTTTTTGTTACAGGCAAAAAATGAAATTGCCATTAACGCAACGATGCAAAATTTAAAATAATTTTTCGACATGATTTTCTCTAATTAGGATTTATGATTATTGATATTTATTGAATTGCTTAAAGTATGTATCTGATACCTATCTGATAATTCTGGCCGTAATAATTGCGTTTTGATAGTGTTGTGGCACTTCCAGGATCCTGAAAGGGGACAGGATAGGTATTGGAAACCGGTTTTTTCACGTAAAATTCATCCGGTGTGTTGAGAATATTCTGAACCTTGAGAAATATACCATAGTTTTTTCTGAATTTTTTCTCTGCGGAGAAATCAAACATATTCAAAGCTTTCTGCCACTGGTCAAATCCATAGTAGGGTGAAACCAGAGATATACGTTTACCGGTATATTGCCATGCCAGTTGAATGTCTATCCCTTTCGGTATATTTTTATACAATAAAGCGGCATTTGCGATATGGTCGGATTGGCCCTGAAGCGGCCTCGTTTCTGTAGGGGCAGGTTCAATTCTGAGGTTATTGAACGTTTTAATTTTAGTGGTGGTGATGCTTGAGTTGGTATAGGTATAATTCAGTCTCAATCCAAATTGGTGTATATACTTTTCATAAACAAGCTCAAACCCGTAATTGGTAGCATTTCCGAAATTTGCCGGTTGATACTGGTCTGACTTCGTCCCAACAAAACCATATTCTATTGGGTTCTTAATGTTTTTATAAAATATACCTGCAAGGATTTGTTCATTGGGTTTGGGGAAATATTCATAGCGTAGATCCAGATTATCTGCCTTGGCATGTTTCAACAATGGATTTCCGGTTTCGGTATATTCATCCCCTTTTTTATTGGTAGGTATTATTTCAAAATAGCCGGGTCTGTTGATTGAACTGAAATAGGAAAGCCTTAGGTTGGTTTTGTTGTCGAGGATATATTTAAAATGGATACTCGGTAACACGTCATAATAGGTGATTTGGCCTGATTTTCCTGCAAGGGTTACCGGAAGATCCGTTGTAAACCGTTGATCCGTATTTTCAATACGCACGCCCGCAAGCGTCTCCAGTTTTTTCCATGTAAACTTTAGCGAAGTAAACCCTGCGCCAATGTTCTCATCCGCAACATAACTGTTTGGATTGGCTGGGGATCCGTCCGGATTAAAAACTGACCAGTTAAAATGATAAATATCTGTCCATAACTGGAAACTGCCATCAGGATTGGGTATGGTTCTCAATTCATAGTCCTGATAAAGGTTATCTCGGTGCTTTGATCTGAACATGCCACCAGCTGTTAAGGTGTATGGAATATCTTTCCAATTGTCAGACCATGCAAAATTTGCATAACCGGCAATATCCCTATCGCTGGTACTCTCCCAGATGCGATGATAATCAACTACTTTATTCGCGTGCTGGTATGGCACAGGACTGGTTCCGTCTGCAAAGAAGCCATTGTCGTATTCATATTCGGCAAGATCGGGAATATTGCTTTTAGCCTTCGAAAAGGCTACAGTCCAGTCCAGTTTTAGCTTTTGTAGAAGAATATGATTTCCTTGAAGGGTTGAATTGAAAATGGATTGATGCTGGTATTTGGATCGTCCATAGTTCCAAACCTGTCCTGTTCCGGGACCGACCCTTGGAGGTGGTTGCAAGGTATCTGTTGTCATCCGGGTCTGGGCATCATTCAATATGGCATTGAAGAGGTACAGACTGATTTTGTTTCTTTCATCGATGGAATAGTCCATCTTGGCATTTATTCCTAACCTTGTGAGTTGATTTGAATAATCCCTGATATTAGAATGCTTGATTCTTAGTGAACCTTCCTTATTGGTTTCATCGTAATACTCACTTGGGTTGAAAATGCTGCTATAGCTCTTGTAAGTATTCTGAAAAGAGGCACCCAGCATGACTCCCAATTTATTATTGAAAAAGCGGTTACCAATCGATAGACTTGCTATTGCATTTGGTGTAATGCTTTTTTCTGTGTAATTCAAATTATCCTTTGTGAAATCTGTTGGTTTTGCCAGATAGGAGGATCCGTTGGCTTCATACGGAGACTTTATGTTGATGCTTTTAACAGGAAAATAGTGATAACCCCTGTTGAACAGATTCTGGTTGTATCCTGTTGACAAACTTGCATTAACATACAGGCGATTGGCTGCATTCTTCATGACCATGTTTACTGAACCGCCTATTGCGTCTGCCTCCATTTCCGGTGATAAGCTCTTGCTCACTTCTACACGTTCAACAAGATCAGCCGGGAAAATATCCAAAGGAACATACCTGTTTTTGTTGTCTGGACTAGGAATTTTTATACCGTTGATCAGGGTATAATTGTAACGTTGATCCATTCCACGGATGATTGCATACCTGCCTTCCCCGCTGCTGCTTCGTTCAAGCGAAACGCCTGAAACGCGCTGCAAGACATTGGCTATTATTATATCAGGCGATAGTTGAATGGATTTGGCTGAAACAATATTTGATACAATTTGTGATCTCTGTTCATCTTTTTTAGCTGTAACCTCACTCTCTGAATTTTTTTTGGCGGTTACATCAATCGTTGATATTTCGGAGAATGCATTTTTTAAATGGAAATTAAGGATTGTGTTATCCTTAATTGTAACTAATGTATCTTTTGTTTGGTATCCAATAAAACTGCAAACCAATTTGTATTTGCCTTCAGCTATGTTTTGAAAAGCATAGGTTCCGTCTAAACCGGCTACAGTATTTCGCTTCAATGAAAAAATGGAAATATTGGCGCCTGTTAATTGCTCCCTGGAGTTTTCATCCAATATAATCCCCTTAATTTTAAAACTTGCAGTATCGCCGTAGGTATTTGATTGTAAAATGCTTAGGCAGAATAGAAATAATGACAATTTTCTCATGAATAACCCAATTGTTAATTCATTAAATTATGCTTCCGATTAATTCGGCATAATTCAATTAAAAATGATGTTTAAGAAAACATGTATTAAATCACTTAATTCAATGTTTTCATATTCATGCGAAAGTAGAGTACCCATATTTCAGTCCTGCTAAAGAAATGTTACAAAAATGTTAAAGTATATTTCAAATATATTTCAGGTTGTTATTTGGACTTTGGTATTGCTTGTAATTCTATGATTGTATTAAGTAGGTATATAAGTTGTAATATTTTATTAACAGCATTGTAATCTGGAACCAGCCAAAATCCTGGTAAATGATATAATTTTATTGTTGGTCTTCGGGTATAAGTAGAAATCACGATTTATGCCGTCCCGAGAAAGTGAAAAATATTTTTAAAAACTTATATGTTCATTCTGTCTGAACATCCTACTGATATAAGGCTTGATACAGTTATTTCGAAGAAGTGTCCACCTGAGAAAATGCAGGTACAATGGTTGACAAATCGAAGTTATAAATGGGGTCTCCTGGCCCTGTTTATCTGTTCATTTGCTGATGCTTCCATATTCCCGGCACCTGTTCTCACTGTATTTATTTTGTTGGTTCTTGTAAATTACCCAAAAGCAAAAAACTTTGTTATCCTGGCAACTTTTGGAACTTTTACTGGTGCATTGGCCGGGTATGTTTTAGGTTATTTCACCTCTGAAAATCTGAGTATTGGCTCTGAAGGTTTCATCCAATATCTCTGCAACCACGTACCGGGATTTACGATAGTGGGATTTCAAAATATGCAATTGCTCTACACGAAATGGAATTTTGGGATCTTGTTAATAGCCTCTTTTTCGCCAATATCCTACGGCTTATTTTCACTGTCATCCGGGATTTTTAAAATAAATCTGCCTGTTTTTTGCTTGGCAACACTGATTTGTCAGGCCTCGAAATTCTGGTTGCTTGCAGTTATTACAAAAAGAATGGGACCCAGGGCTAAGGAACTTTTTGGGTGGAAGTCATTGCCCTGGATCATCCTTATTCTGTTAGGGATTGTTGCTTTCTATTATTTTCGCTGATTTCCAATAACCATTAGACAGTGATACTGATTACTTACAATTCGTTATGTGTCTGAATTTGCGTTATTCCATTATTGGAAGACGGAATGCAGCCATCTCTTGCGAATTGCGAACCAGCAAGATATTCCCGGATAATGCTGGATGGTTCCACGTTTTGCCATTTATTGCCTGAAATTTTGAAAGTTCGGTAAATTCATCAGGAGAAGCAGATACAAGTGCTACCTCTCCCTTCTCTGTCAGCACCAGCATCATATCCTGGTCGGCTAAAAGCAAGGTATATCCCTGATAGCGACCACCACGCCACTTCCGTTTCCCATCCCGAAGATCAACACATGCCATATAGGGTCCATCGAACCCGTATAAGTATCCTTTATGAATTACATGATCATTGAAAACGCTTTTCAAATCCTGTGAAGTCCAGATATCCTTTGTCTTCCATTCCTTACCTTCCAGGGAAACCGAAACACGACGGATATTCTTGTACTCTTCTGTAAGCAAGAGGTCTCCATTTTCCAATACCGCAGGTTGCAATATCCGATCTTCAATAGGCCAGGAATATTCCCATAGTTTTTTACCTGTTAAAGGATTTACGCTTAGCGCACCGGCTTTGCTCATAAATATGACCTGCGGTAAGCCACTGATATTCAACAACTGGGGAGAACTATAGCCTGATCCACCATCTGTTCCAAACCATTTTGGTTCTCCGCTTGTAAGGTCATAGGCTGCCAGTTTTCCTGCAAGAGCAACTACCACTATATCATTAAGAACCAGTGGCGAACCTGCAAAACCCCAGTTTGGCGGTTTTATACCTGTGTCATTCGCGGCATCACGTGACCAGAGAACATCTCCACTAGCGGCATCAAGAACATTAAGAATCCCTGTTGCACCAAGAGTAAATATCCGATTACCGGCAAGTGTTGGAGTCGAACGCGGACCAGCTCCCGCATGCGCGTCCCAGAAACGAGCCTTGTCCTGGTGTTTCCATACAGGTTTGCCGTTTTTCAAATCATTGCAGGAAACTGTCTCAAACTCGCCTCGTTGTTCCTGGGTATAAATAAGATTCCCTGCGACAGCAATAGATGAGCAACCCGGGCCCACAGCTCTTCTCCAAATCTCTAATGGTGGGTTGGATGACCAGTCTGTCCGAATTCTGACACCGTGAACAACACCATCCCGGTTTGCCCCTCTGAAACCAAACCATCCCGGAGAATTACTTTCATCTGCTTTCTCAGAGACGGTTTCACTCTTTTCATTGCCTGACTGAGAAAGTAACCTTTCTTCATTGGTCTTTGCCCAGCGGAAAGCAAGCTCATGTTGCCCTTCTCCTGTCATTCCATTTGTTCTTAGCATGATCCACATCCCTGATGCCAACAAGATTGTCAATATCATCGTCATCCTGCGTAAAGGGGTTGGCAGATTTTGCGTTGCGACAGCCCATGCAACCAGGGCAAGGCACATGACTGGAGTGGAGTAGATGACAAACATCAATCCCATATTTGCCGTTGCTATTGACTTATCCAGAAAAAATGAGGTTGCAAATAGGGACAATATTATTAGTAAAGTGGCACCATACCGTTCAGTTCCGGAAGCCCGGCTAAAGAAGATCCACCATACGGCAATACCAATCACGCCAAGAAGTCCGCCT
>JBAXUL010000176.1:0-5841 GCA_037129695.1 Prolixibacteraceae bacterium | reverse complement strand
TTATCCATTAATAAAGCAACGTGAAGAAGCAATCTCTCCAGATTATCATCACCGGACTGGTACAAGGGGTTGGGTTCCGACCGTTTGTCTATCGGATAGCGCTTCGGCATGAATTGACCGGATGGGTTCAAAACACCAACGAAAATGTAAAAATTCGGGTCAGCGGTACTCCTGATAATCTAGAAAAATTCACATATTCTCTTCAAAATGAGGCCCCGGTGGCATCCAGAATCGACGATGTTTCTGTCAGTGAAATTGATCTGATATTTTTCCCTGATTTCTCAATTCTGGATAGTCACAACCTATCTGAGGCGATCACGGATATCAGTCCTGATATTGCTGTTTGCGGGGAGTGCCTTCAGGATATCGGTCAAGCCGGAAACCGCCTGAATTATGCCTTCGTGAACTGCACGAATTGCGGTCCGAGGTTCACCATCATCCAGGATCTTCCTTATGACAGGAAAAAGACAACCATGGAAACATTCGCCATGTGTTCAGATTGCCGTCGAGAGTATGAATCCGTTTCTGACAGGAGATTTCATGCCCAGCCCATCGCATGCAACCATTGCGGGCCTCATTACGAACTATTTATCCATGGAGAAAAAATAACCGGCCCCATCACGATGATCATTGACCAAGTCTCGCAATGCATTTCCAATGGAGGAGTGGTTCTGATCAAAGGTCTCGGAGGGATGCACCTTGCCTGTGATGCCTTCAATGAAGAGGCGGTTCAGCGACTTCGCGCGCTTAAATTTCGGGAGGGAAAACCCTTTGCCGTGATGTTCAGAGACCTGGAAAGTCTGAAGCCCTATGTTTCTATGGATGAATTTGAGGAGCGATCGCTTGTATCCTGGCAGCGGCCCATTGTGTTGCTCGGGAAATTGAACTCCTCTCACGACCGAATTTTGGCAGCAAGTCTGAATTCCAATCTTACACTGTTGGGTGTGATGCTGCCCTATATGCCTTTCCAGTATCTGTTGTTCCAGCAGATGAAGACACCGGCTATCGTCCTTACGAGTGGAAATTTCAGCAATGAACCCATCCTGATCGACAATGAAACCGCCCTTGCAAAACTTTCCCCGCTGGTTGATGCAACCGTGCTTTATAACCGCGATATCTTCAATCGAACGGATGATTCGGTGGTTAGGATCATTGGTCGGAAGGAGCGTGTTTTCAGACGGTCGCGGGGTTTTGTTCCTACTCCGGTCCGAACATCATTCCGTACCGAAGGAATTGTTGCTTTCGGAGCCGAACTGACGAATTGCTTTTGTGTCGGCAAAGGGGAGAAGGCTTATATGAGCCAGCATATTGGGGATTTGCAAGGTGTGGAGACTTCCCTTTTTTACGAAGAAACGATCTCCCGGTTTTTGAAGCTGTTCCGGATCAAACCTTCCCTTCTGGCTGTCGATATGCATCCCGCTTATCTCTCTACGAAAAAGGGAGAAGCATTTGGCGATCTTCCCCTGGTTCATGTCCAGCACCATCATGCCCATATAGCCTCCTGTATGGCAGAGCATCATCTGGATGAGCCTGTAATCGGTATCGCCCTCGACGGGACCGGATACGGCACAGACGGGCATAGTTGGGGAGCCGAATTTATGGTGTGCGATTTGAACGATTTTGAAAGGGTCACCCATTTTGAATATCTTCCGTTGCCCGGTGGCGATCGTGCCTCTGAGGAACCCTGGCGGATGGCAGTTTCCTATCTGTACAAAGTCTATGGGGAAGGGTTTCTGACGCTTGAACTACCTTTTCTGAAGCAAATTGATCCTGAGAAAATCCGGATGGTACTCAGGATGATCGATCAAAAGATCAATTGTCCGCTAACTTCCGGCGCAGGCAGGTTGTTCGATTGCGTCGCCTCGCTCCTCGACCTGGTTCAGGTGGCCACATTTCAGGCCGAAGGACCTATGCGACTGGAATCTATCGTGAAAAATGGGTGTTTGGACAGCTACACTTTCCAGGAAGGTGAAACCATTTGTTTTGACGCAATGATTCGCAGTATCGTTGAGGATATTCTTCTTGGATTGGATCATTCGATGATCGCGGCCAAATTCCATAACACCATAATATTAACTATCTTCGGATTTGCAAATGCCTGCCGTCAAAGGCTTGGCATTAACAAAGCAGTTCTTTCCGGCGGGGTGTTTCAGAATAAATACCTGTTGGAAGGTGCGACTGAAATATTGCTAAAAAATAATTTTGAGATTTATTCACACATGGCTATACCCACGAATGACGGAGGAATTGCACTCGGTCAACTGGCAGTAGCATCTAAAAGAAGGGAGTTGAAATGTGTTTAGCCATACCAGCAAAAGTGATCAGCGTGGAAGGAACTGCAGCAGTGGTTTCCATCGAAGAGGTCGAATACAAGGCGAGTCTCTTGTTGCTCAGCGATGTGCAGCCGGGTGATTTCATCATGCTTCATGCAGGCTTTGCGATCGAAAAAGTGGATGCCGCTGAGGCGGAAGAAACTTTGAGGCTTCTGAATGAGTTGAATCAGTTCTCACCGGATGGAAATAATGACCATTAAATGAAGTACATCGATGAATACCGCAAAAAGGAGCTGATACTCTCTGTTGCCTCTAAGTTGAAGTTGGTATCTGTGAAGGAGATTGTTCTCATGGAAGTCTGCGGTGGTCACACCATGGCCATTCACCGGTTTGGACTGACCTCCCTTCTTCCGCCGACGATCCGGCTGATCTCAGGCCCGGGTTGCCCGGTCTGTGTCTCGAGCCAGTCATTTATCGACAAGGCGATGGCCTACAGTAAAATACCGGGAGTGATCATCACTACTTACGGAGATTTGATCCGGGTACCGGGTTCAACGACCTCGCTCGAAAAGGAGAGGGCCAATGGCAGCGATGTCCGCATCGTTTATTCTGTGCTCGAATCGCTTGAGATTGCCAGAAGCAATTCTGGTAAGAAAGTGGTATTTCTGGGTATCGGATTTGAAACCACCGCCCCCTTGACTGCCGCGGCCATTCTTGAGGCAAAGAAAGCGAAGATCACCAATTTCTTTGTATTGAGTGCGCACAAGATCATGCCTCCGGTAATGAAGGCGCTGTTGTCGGAAGGGGTTAAAATCGATGGCTTCATCGCCCCGGGGCATGTAAGCGCTATCACCGGGACTGCCATTTACAACGATCTTGTCACTGTTTGTCGCCTGGGCGTTGTTGTTTCAGGATTCGAACCGGTGGATATGATGCAAGCCATTCTGATGCTGACGGAGCAGGTCGAATCCGGAAATCCGGCCGTAGAGGTTCAGTACCAGCGGGTCGTTCAGAAAGAAGGAAACAAAGTGGCTCAAAAAATACTGGATGATGTTTTTGAATTCAGGGACGATAGCTGGAGAGGACTCGGTGTGATTCCGCTCAGCGGATTGAAGATCCGGGATGAACTGTCGGAATTTGATGCGGAGTGCCAGTTTCAGGTTGAAGTACCTGAATCGACTGAACCCAAAGGCTGTATTTGCGGCCAAATTCTCCGCGGTTTGAAAACACCCGTCGATTGTCCTTTGTTCGGCAAAAAATGTACCCCTTCCGACCCTGTGGGAGCCTGTATGGTCTCCGGCGAGGGAACTTGTGCCACCTATTATAAATATCGATCATGAATCAAAAAGAGGACAAAATATTGTTGGGCCATGGAAGCGGAGGCAAATTGATGCACCGTCTGATCGAAGATTTGTTCCTTCACCATTTCAGCAATCCCATTTTGGAGGAACAGACAGATGCGGCCATGCTTTCAGTCGGCACTTCTCAAATTGCCTTCACCACCGATTCATTCGTCATTGATCCATTGTTTTTTCCGGGAGGAAATATCGGTAAACTTGCCGTTTGCGGAACTGTCAACGATCTTGCCGTTTCGGGCGCAGAACCACTCTACCTGAGCGCCTCGTTCATCATCGAGGAGGGATTTCCGATGAAGGAACTGGAATTAATCGTGGAATCAATGGCTGCAGAAGCGCAGAAAGCCGGGGTGCTTATCGTGACGGGGGATACCAAGGTCGTTAACAAAGGCAAATGTGATAAGTTATTCATCAATACTGCCGGCATTGGCAGGATGAAAACCGGTAACCTGTCTATTTCCAAGGCACAAGATATTGATCCGGGCGATGTCATTCTGATCAATGGTACGATAGGAGATCACGGGATGGCCGTGATGAATGCCCGGGAATCGTTTAATTTCAAGGCATCACTTGAGTCTGATTGCGCCTGTCTGAATCATCTGATCGGGGAGTTGCTGGATCATTCGGAAGTCAAATTTATGCGTGATCCTACCCGCGGCGGAGTAGCAACGGTATTGAACGAACTGGCAGACAAGATCAATTTTGGAATTGAAATTGATGAATTGTCCTTGCCCATCAACAAGAGCGTAAATGCCCTATGTGAGTTGCTTGGATTTGACCCGTTGCATGTAGCCAACGAAGGAAAAGTGATGATGGTTGCCTCTGAAGAAGAGGGAATGAAGATACTGGAGCTATTGAGAAAGAATGTGTTGGGGAGTCAGGGAGCCATCATCGGCAGGGTGGTCAGTGATCATCCAGGAAAGGTGGTTTTGAAGAACGAAACAGGCGGACGAAGGATCATCGACTCGTTGTCTGGCGATCAGTTACCACGAATCTGCTAAACTTAATGATATGCATGAATTTTCTTTGGCGGAGGAGGTAATCAGTCTGGCCGGCCGGGAGGCAGAGAAGCGCAGTGCCAGAGATATCAGTGAGATTTCCATCGAAGTTGGAAGCTTAAGCGGGGTCGAAGCAGATGCCTTTGAGTCGGCACTCCGACTGCTGGCAACGAATTCGATTCTTGATCATGCACAAATAAAAATTGTCAAAACTCCGGGCATTGGAAGATGCAATTCCTGTGAAAGGGATTTTGAGATGGACCATCGAATGGCCTCATGTCCTGATTGCCGGTGTTTTCCCTCCTCCATCAGTGGGGGGAAGGAGTTCAGGGTAATATCCCTGGTTATAGAATAATTTAAAACCAAATAATATGTGCGAAACTTGCGGATGCAGCGAATCGGGAGAATTTAAAATCCACGGTAGGCAGGAGAAAAATCATCACCACGATCACGGTTCGGTGAATGATCACGGTCATTCACACGATCATCCCCACGGGCATGATCATCCCCATGACCACGACCATGATCATGGAACCGTCATCAACCTGAATGTGGACATCCTCTCCGAAAACAACAAACTGGCTCAGTTGAACCGCCGCTTTTTTGAGGGGAGGAAGGTGCTGTGCCTGAACCTGGTCAGCTCTCCTGGGTCGGGAAAGACTTCGATTCTCGAAAAGACGATCAAAGCACTGATCCCTTCGCGGAAAATTAGTGTCATTGAAGGAGACCAGCAGACTTTTCTGGATGCAGACAGGATCGAAAAGTCAGGTGCGCCTGCCATCCAGATAAACACTGGATCGGGATGTCACCTTGATGCCAGAATGGTAGAGCTTGCCACTGAGAAGTTGGATATTGAATATGGATCGATCCTTTTTATCGAGAATGTCGGCAATCTGGTCTGTCCGGCCATGTTCGATCTCGGTGAGACCAAAAGAGTGGTCGTGATCAGTACCACGGAAGGAGAGGACAAACCGCTGAAATATCCATACATGTTCCAGTCTTCCCATTTATGCCTGATCAATAAAACGGATTTGCTGCCGTATGTTGATTTTGACACAGACAAGGCCGTTGGGTATGCCCGTTCGCTGAACCCTAATCTGGAATTTATTCTGGTTTCTGCCAAAACCGGTGAAGGAATGAATCTGTGGTACGACTGGTTGGCCAGGCAGAAATAATGGGATTTTTCTGTTTGACAGTTGAATTGCGCCTCTTTCT
>JBAXUL010000175.1:0-5890 GCA_037129695.1 Prolixibacteraceae bacterium | reverse complement strand
CTTTGCGGGCTTTGCGCGACACAATTGGCAGAATTCTCAAAAAATGGGAATCAGCATCTACGACATTTAAATGTTCTTTTAACTTAAATTATCAATGACTGAAAACTTTTAATTCTCTCAGCCGTAAAAAAAACAGAAATATCGGGTATGATCTTATGATCTGAAATCTCACGGATTCCGGTTATAACTCATAACTCATAACTCTCAACTCTCAACTCTCAACTCATATTTTACCCATGGCCATCGTTCCGAAAAACATATCAGACACATTAAAACGAATCCTGTATCCAGGTTCAGACAAGAACATTGTTGACCTTGAAATGGTACAGGAGATTCGTATTGCCGGCAGAAGGATCAGTTTTTCCCTGATTTTCCAAAAAGAGGATGACCCTTCCATTCGTCCTGTTTCGGAGGCCTGCACAGATGAAATCAGGCGCGAATACGGAAATGACTGTGAAGTGACAATCACCCCAAAAAGTACTGCCAGAATGGCTCCGCCGGCACTTCCCGGCGTCAAGAATATCATCGCCATTGCGTCAGGCAAAGGTGGTGTGGGTAAATCCACACTGGCCGTCAACCTGGCGGTAGCGCTGGCCAATCGTGGGGCAAAAGTAGGCCTCGTGGATGCGGATATTTTTGGACCCTCTATTCCCAAGATGTTTGGGGAAGAAGATTCCCATCCTTTATTTGAAAAGATCAACGGACGCGACCGCATTATTCCCATCGAAAAATTCGGAGTCAAATTTCTGTCCATCGGTTTTTTTGCCAAAAAGGATGATGCGTTAATCTGGCGCGGACCCGTTGCATCCAACGCGTTGAAGCAACTCATTATGGATGGGAATTGGGGTGAACTGGATTTTATGCTGATTGACCTGCCTCCGGGAACAAGCGACATTCATCTGACATTGGTTCAGACACTTGCCGTAACCGGCGCGGTAATCGTTACCACCCCTCAGGATGTAGCGCTTGCTGATGTAATCAAGGGAGTATCGATGTTCAACAGCAAATCCATCAATGTGCCTGTTCTCGGGATTATTGAAAATATGTCGTGGTTTACTCCGGCGGAACTCCCTGACAATAAATACTATATCTTCGGAAAAGACGGCGGAAAAGAGCTGGCAGAAAAGATGGAACTTCCGTTTCTTGGTCAGGTACCTCTGATTATGAGTATCCGCGAAGGCGCAGATAACGGTTTGCCTGCAGCAGTGAATGAAGATACTGCCACCGGTATCGTTTTCGGTCATCTGGCAGAGGAACTTATTGTGCAATTGGAACACAGAAATATCTATTTTAAACCTACCGAGAAAGTAAAGGTCAGCCGAAAGTGATTTTTTCGGCAATTTTGAGTTAATTTGTGTAGCACATTTATCCAAAATCGCTTGAGGAAATACTGTCTATATCTGATTGCAGGCTGGTTTGTTCTGTTTCTCTCTGTCGCATGTTCGACAAAGAAAAATACGGCCATTACCAGGCAATTCCATGATTTAACCTCTCATTACAATGTCTATTTTAATGCAAAGGAGAGCGTTAAAGAGGGTTTGTTGCGGATGGATGAATCTGTCATAGAAGACTACACCCATCTTTTGCCGGTTTTTCCTGAGACCAATCCGTTGGCGGCTCAGGCCGGATCTTCACAAATGGATTATGCTGTTCAGAAATGCCAGAAACTGATTGCCACCCATTCAATTACAGCCAGCCCAAAACGTAAACCGAACGATTCCGAGAAATACAAGACTTTTGCTTCCAAGGGGGAATACAACAAGTGGATAGATGATACCTATTTGCTGATGGGACAGGCGGATTTTTATCTTCACGAATTTCGCAGGGCGGAAGAGAGTTTCAATTATATTCTTCATAATTTCTCCAATCTGCCTACCAGAAATCCGGCGTATCTCTGGTTATCCAGATGCTATGTGGAAACCGGCGAATACGAAAAGGCGGTTGAAGTTTTTAAGGTACTTGAACGTGATGGCGGTCTGCCCGAAGAGACCAGGAAAGATCTCCTGGTGGTCAAAGCGGAATTTTCAATTCTGAAAGGAGATATGAAGGAAGCTTCTTCTCAGTTGAATCAAGCATTAAAGTTTAAACTTAGCAGCAAGGAGGAAAGCAGGTACAACTTTATTCTGGCACAGCTTTACAGAATGCAGGGTCAGGATCAGGAAGCCATCGCTGCATTAACCCGTGTTATCGGTGCAAGACCTCCTTACCGGATGAAATTTGAGGCGAAAATATCCTTGCTTGAACTTTCAAAAAGCAGTCCGGAAGAGGTAGACAAATCCCTGGCGAAGATGATCAAAAATGGAAACAACCATCCTTATCTCGACCGGATTTATTATGCCAAAGGTCAAGTAGAACTCAAAACCAAGCGTGAGGTTGAAGCCATCCGTGATTTCCAGTCTTCTGTCAGTTACAGCGTGGACAACAATAGCCAGAGAGCCCTTTCCAGCCTAACAGTGGCCCATCTCTTTTTTGACAAAGGAAATTACCGGCTTTCATCCTGTTATTATGACAGTGCTTTGGCTGTGATAGATCAATATTATCCTGATTATGAAGATATCGTAGCAAAGACAAACGGTTTGGCTGCGCTCGTTAAGAATCTGGATACAGTTAACAGAGAGGATAGTCTGCAAAAGGTTGCCTTGATGCCTGAACAGGATCGCCTGGCCTATATCAACAAGATCATTGCCAAGGTCACGGAGGAAGAAAACAGGAAGCAGAGAGAGTTACAAAATGAACAGAATAACCAGAATTATTTCCGTGGTCAGCAATACCGGCAATCTTACAACAATGCCAATTCCAATACCAGCAACAACAGCCAGTGGTATTTCTACAATCCGGTAACTTCGGGTCTCGGAAAGACCGAATTCCAGCAAATATGGGGCAAACGGAAACTGGAGGATAACTGGAGGAGAAAGAACAAGATTTCAATGAATCCGACTGAAGTCGATCTGGCAGATGCTGGCACAGAGATGCAGAAAAAGGAAAATCTGAAAGCAAAGGAATCCAACCCGAAAACTGTCGACTACTACCTGCAGGATTTGCCCATGACAGATTCTCTGCTGCGGGCCTCGGATGATCGTATCAAGTCGGCACTTTTTGCCTCAGGAAGGATCTACATCAGTATACTTAAGGATGAACCCGACGCAATAGCCATGTTTGAAGAGCTCAACAAGAGGTACCCCGAAAGTATCTATGAACTTTCGACCTGGATTGAACTTCACAAAATCAAAAACAATACCGAGCTCTACCGGAATAAGATCACCCAAAAATATCCGGAATCCAACTATGCGAAATTCCTGCTCAATCCCGATTTCTTCAAGGCATTGGAAACGATGAAACTGCTGAGGGAAAAGAAATATGCGGAGGCTACGGCTTTGTACAAAAAGGGCGATTATTCGTCTGCCGGTCAGTTGGTTTCAGACATTATGGCATTGCAGCCGGATAGCCTCCTTTTGCCAAAAGTGAAATTTATCGAGTTGATTGCCAAAGGTAAAAATGCTTCTCAGGCAGATTTTGCCCAAAGTCTAGAAAAATATCTCCATGATTTCCCCGGTTCTCCGGCCAACCCGGTTGTGACTAAAATTCGCGAATTGATCCAGCAAAATTCTTTGGCCGAACTGGAAAAGATGATTGCCCGCATAGATTCTGCAGGAATCAATAAATTGCAGGGTAAACCAGACTTGACCAACGATCCTTTTGGCGGGAAATATTCGTACGACGAGGAACTTTTCCATTATTATGTCCTGTCATTTCCAACCCAGGCAAAAGTGGATGTCAATCGGTTGATCTTCGATATTGCCGTCTTTAATTTGGATTATTATACTTCATTCGATTTTGACATTGAAGAGATCAAACTCAATGACCAGACAAGGCTTGTGGTGGTTCGCAGCTTGCCTAACAAGGAAGAGGGACTGGGTTATTTTGGTAGTATTCTCAAACAGAGTAGCGCGGTATTTAAGTCTTTAAAGGGAGTTGATTACCATTTTTTCATCGCCTCCTCGCCAAATTATCGCAAAATGATTGCTGATCAGGATCTCCTTGAATATTTAAGGTTCTTCGTCCAGAATTACAGCAAAATTTCTTCACCTCCCAAATAGCATGTGACAGCCATCCGAAGGTTCGTCCCAAATTCTTGCCATGTGATTGAAGCATATTAAGCGGTATCCGCTATCCTCGTATTTTGAAATTTTTTCCTTCTACCACTGTGCTCTCCCTTTTTTTGCCATGACAAACGTGGTTGGAATCTCCTAAATGTCAATTCTTCTTCTAAGTAAAAATGACGCATTGGGGCTATTACCCCGGTTGTTTTTTATTGCTTATTTAGTTTTCACAAAAATGGACAAGGAAAAATTTCAGAGACAATCTTTGGTCCCTTCGCTTCAAGGAAACGAAAAACCGTATGGTGAGCTGAGTCGGACAATCCATCAACAAGATTTGCAAGAAATTTATAGTTCAACAAAAGATGATTTTATTCGGCTAATTCACAAAAATTCAGCTGATTGATGGTTTTAACCTGCCATTTGTCTAAAAAAGGATCGAAGTTATTCAACGATCATTTATCATACCTGGATTACCCGTGTCGACCTAAGATAATTCGCATATAACCAAATAATTAACTTAATCAATCTCTCATGAAAAATCCATTCAGACAGGCCACTTTTCTGTTGATGCTGGTTGGCTTTGCCATTTCATCTTTTGCCCAGCAGACGGCTAAACCGATGAAGGAAAAGGTTGCAGAAAATTACTCCAGACTCTCCTTGACCTTTTTGATGGGGACCCCGGCAGGTACGAATGAAGCCCTTGCCAATGCCGCTTCGAAAATAAAATTTTCAGACAAATATTTTAACCATAACCTGCCAGTACTGAATCTTCCTCTGGGTCAGGAATTTAAAGGCTTAACGTTTGACAAAAAGCGCGCCTACATCAACGATTTGATCACGAGGCAAGGCCTTGGCAGGAAAATGATTGCCAAATGGTTCAACAGGCAGGAAAATGGGATGATGAATCTTGATTATATCCACCAATGCGGACTGTATAACGCGAGTGACCAGGATGTCAGGATGGCGGCATCCGCAAAGAGGGGAGACGCGTTTCTAAAGGATGCAGGTCAGAATCTTGTCAACAAGACTTATGTGTTGATATTGGTTCCGAATGATTTAAAATCAAAGGATGACGGAAAAACCCGTGGTTGGGATTGTCAGTATGACCTGTTCTTCTATCAGTTGCTTTTCACCCCCGAAGTCGTGGAGAATTTCTACAAGGTATGGCCATTTGACGATGATGATTTGGCCATCAGGCAGGCAAAGGTGGCAGCATTTGATACCCTGACTTTTAAGTTTGCCGATACCTACAACAAATCATTCCAGTCTGCATCTGTCAGCGAAACGCTGACCAACAACAAGAATCCAAAATCACTCGATCAGTTGACCGGCGACCTGGCCAACCACATGTACGAAAGTTCTGCTTTCATGCTTGATAAACAGCTTGAGGATTTCAGGGTGAAGGTAAAAGTGTCCAAAATTCATCCCACCCGTGCTAAAATAGGGAAAAAAGAGGGACTGAAAGTGGATCAGCAGTTCTTTGTCTACCAATACCAATTCGATGAATCCAAGGGGACTGTATCTCCTGTCCGGACTGGTGTGGTCAGGTCGGGCCGGAACATTGCAGACAACAGGTCCATCGCCACAGGAACCAGTCCGGAGAGTAGTTTCTACCAAACTTATGGTAAAACCATTCAGGAGGGGATGATTCTGCAACAAAGGTTGGACTTTGGCCTTTCCCTCATGGCCGGTTTTGAGAGCGGAAACATTGGCGGTGCAGACTTGAATTTCATGATCAGAACCGGACAGTTTACCAAAGTGACTGGGCTTTATCTGATGGTGGATTTAGG
>JBAXUL010000174.1:0-5980 GCA_037129695.1 Prolixibacteraceae bacterium | reverse complement strand
GGCGCATCTCGATCGGAACATGCAGGTTTACAATAAATTTCTCAAGCAGTATTAGAGCAGATTATAAATTACACAGAGTTACACGGAGAAATATTATTGGCGTCACAAACCAGGTTTGCTGATCTAAAAAAATCGTACGCGATTTTTTTCTCAGTGGAACTCTGTGTTTCCTCTTATTGGATCTTGATTTGTTACCAATTTCAAAGCCTTATTTAATTTCATAAAGGAACAGATATTCCTCTGTGTAATATTTTCTCTGACTGTTATTCATTTTTGAACACCCGAAGCTTCAGTCCCAGACAAAACGCCAGTTTCCATTGGCTTGTCTCTTCCAGACCGTATGAAAGATGCCTTTTGAAGTTGTGACTTTTCCTGTTGAATCCTGCACGGAGAAAGTATATTTGCCGTAGGTATAACCCAGATCTGCAGATTTTGAAACCTCCACGAAATCAGGTTTCCATTCCAGTTTTACCCCTTTGAATCTGGGTGAGAGATAATACTGGCGTATAGAATCTTTTCCATGGATAACATAACTGCCTCGGTTTACACCTGCAGTAGAATCCGCATAAAAGGCGAATGCCTCAGAAAGACCTTTTTCTTTGGCCATTGCTTCAAAAGCCCGCTCCGTTTCTACGATCTCCTTTTTAGCAGTTTCGGTACTGGATTTGTTGGAACCGGCTGTGCATGCTGCTATCAGTGAGAAAATAATAATAGTGTGTTTAATCATGTTGTTTACCTAAGTGAATTCCTTTGAGTTTCACTTTGAGTTTTTTGTTGTGAAACATTTTTACCACGAAGGGCACAAAATACCAATCAAGGGGCACAAAGCAAATTTATTTGATACAATAGAAATAGACGACTACGTAATGGAAGGCAGCGCCCAGCAGGACAAAAAGATGAAAGATGGCATGATTGAATTTTAAACCTTTAACCTGGTAGAGCGCTGCGCCGATGGTATAGGCCACGCCTCCTGCCAACAGCCAGAGTAAACCTGCTGTTGACATGCTGTTGATCAATGGTTTGATTGCGATCACGATCACCCATCCCATCAGTACATACATCACCGTTGATAGCCTTGGAAAACTTCCGATAAAGAAGAATTTGAGTATGATACCGGTTGCAGCGATCAACCAAACGGTGATCAAAACAGTAATTCCCCAGAAGGGAGGCAATACCAGCAAACTTATTGGGGTATAAGTCCCGGCGATGGTAAGGTAGATAGCGGAATGATCAAAAATGTTCAGCCTTGACCTTTTTACCGGATCTGTGGCGGAATGGTAAAGCGTGGAGGCAAGGAACATGGTGCTCACACCAATCCAGTAGATTAGAAAGGCAATAAGGATTTTCAGGGAATGTCCCTGTACAGCCTTCACTGTGAGCGGAATGATCCCGGCTACTGACATCACCAATCCAAAAGCGTGGGTACTTATGTTCCAGCGCTCTTCCTCTTTTGAATATGTTTTTTCCAATTAGAGTTATTGTTTTGTTTTCAAAGGATTACCTGAATCCTTGTAAAACTGGTTCTGTAATTCCTCAATCTGATTGGATTTTTTAAGTTTTCTGATGAGTTGCACAAGTTGGTCCGCTTCAGATTCAACGATCAGCTTTCCTAGTTCTGCACTGCTTTTTGTGGCATCCCCGGCATAATGATTGGGATACTGCGCGTACCACCATATTCCGGTGTATTGGTACGGTAATTCTTCCAGCCTTTTCAGGTTATCCCCTGACTGGGTTCCGGCACGATCCTGTTTGACCAGATCAGGTCTGATAAACCGCATCATGGAAGTTTCCATTTCGTCTGCATGCCCTCCGGTTTTGGTCTGCCGCAAAGCCTCGATTTTTTTTGCTGTTTCCTGATCTGTGTCGGGTTGGAAGAACACCAGAATATAATCTTTCGGCTTGTGAAGCTGGGACATGCAGAAATACCTTAAAAAGTCATTGTTCCCGCCATGACCGTTCACGATGATAATTTTTTTCAAGCCATTTCTGGAGAGTTCATCACATGTTTCCTGAAGCATATTCCATATTAGTTCAGGACTGTAGGCAATGGTTCCGGGCTGGTGCCTTGCTTCATTGATCTGTCCGGTAAAATAGGTGGGAAATACGATGCAGTACTCTTTTTCTGCGGCTGTGAATGCCACTTTGCGGCACTCAAAAATATCTGTTCCCAATGGAAGATGGGGTCCATGCTTCTCAATGATACCCAGAGTCAGCAGGCAGACTCCTGAAGATTGCGAAACGGCATTCACGAAATCAGGAGCCGTAAGTTCATCATAACAATACGAAAGTTTGGTGTCAGCAGCAGGTTGTGCCTGAAGTTGCCATGTCCAAAGGAAAAAACACATCATTAGAATTGTTTTCATTGATCGTTAGTTTAATTTATTTTCTTCCATTTCAAATTTTTCAATGAATTCAGAAAACTGGTTGATGCGCCAGTCTGCATCCGATTGATCCTGATGCTCTGATCCCGGACCATTGAATGCAATGCAGAATATTCCTGCTGCCCGGGCTGCCATGATTCCGTTGGTGGAATCCTCAATGATGATACAATGTTCCTTTGGAATCCCCAATTTTCTTTGTGCCAGGAGAAAGATGGCCGGATCCGGCTTACCGGCCCCTGCTTCGGTGCTGTCCGCTACCGTGTCAAAGAATTTTTCAAGCCCTGTTTTGGCCAGAATGATACTGATAACTTCGATCGTTGATGAGGAAGCAAGAGCGAGCCTTATGTTCCTTGATTCCAACCAATGTAAAAGATCGAGGACTCCAGGCATCGGGTCGATTGCAGGAAGTGAGTTGAAATACCTGATGACCTTCTCTTCGGTTTTCTCAACCAAGTGTTCCAATGAATAAGAGAGTCCATGTTTTTGTTTGATCATGGTCCACATTACCGGATTGGAGCATCCCTGGTAAGCGATATGCTCTTCATGGTCAATTTCAACTCCAACTTCCTCAAAAAGTTCTTTCTCAATTACCTTATAGAGATTTTCGCTGTCGACTAGTACTCCGTCCATGTCGAAAATAAAGGCTTTGATATCAGGAAAATGCATCAGAATATGTTTTTTACAAAAATAGTAAACCTGACAAGTTTTCGATACCAGTCAGGTTTAATGTATCCGAAAGTACATCAGAAGCACATCAATGAACTTCGGTTGACTTTCTTCACCGTAGAAGCGATTAAACTTCGCCTGGCCTTTTAAAATATTTTGACAGGGCCCGATGGATAATTTCACCCGAAAAGCGAATCGAATTTCCTTTGGTTGCATTGATCACGACATCAGCGTAATTACCCCCTTTTTTCAGGAAAATCTCAATCTTGGCTATGATGTAAAAACCCTTTACCTGCATTTCAATGCTGACATTTCCTTTTTTATCTGTATCCAGTTTGTAATCAGACACTGCCAGTTTGTTGGTGTACTGATTTCCGGCAGTAATTCCCTGTAGGATGACAGACTCTTTCTCAAAAGAGAGGAAATTTGCCACATCCGTGTTTGTCTGGATAGTTCTGTCAGCACCATCGTATGTATCAACGATGATGACGAAGTCTTTTGCCTCAATCGCAGCAACTGCTTTGTCAAATTGAGCCTTTGCGGCAGCTTCTTTTTCTGCTTTCTTGTTCTGGGCAGGAGAAACGTTTGATAGAAGACCGATGATTCCAATCAGTAATAAAAATTTCTTCATAATAGATTTTAATGCGATATTATTGAATTAATAGTCGTCGCTTTAAGATAGATTATACCATCTATCTTTTGCGTTTTGTGCTCCCCAGCACTTTAAGGGAGATGATTCCCTTTCTTCGTATGGTTTTAGGCCGAAATAAGTTCCCCCGAGGAGAAATTTTGAGGAGTCAGATATGGAATTTTAAATGAGAATAGCCATGATTCAGGAATATCTCCGCAAGGCGATAACTAAATCATGGCTATTCAATTTCAGGCTAGTTTAATGCCACAGTACTTAAACGGATGGCTTGGTCTGCATATTTTGCACCCATTTTTCCGTTCAGGTGAAAGATGTAATTTTTTCCTTTGCCCAGAGAAAAGGCTGTCGCTGTCCAATCAGTCAAAGCTCCGGTAGTTGTCGGAAAGTATTTGAGCTGAACACCTGCATCATCAAACACGGTGAAAACCATCCCCGTTTCTGTTCCGGACCAGACAGCTATGCCATTCCGTAACAATTTGTAAGGGATAAGTGTGGATGCCTCCTTGAAACCGCAGGTAGCGATGGTGATGTATACGAAAGGACTGGCAGTTGTTCCTGCACCCCGTTTCCCTTTCAGTGTTAGTTTTCCATAAGGTGTAACTCCGTCCGCTTTGTAAAGCAGGTTCACAAACTGAATATTGGAGGTAGTATCAGCCCATGCGTCACTTGAAGGGAATGCATCTGCATCCTTGACGACAAATGGAACATCTGTCAGACTATGGATGAAGGCGGTATATTTCCCTGCACCAACCGTGAAGGTGTTGCTGTACTGAAGTACATCCTTCGTGGTACCGGTAAAGGCGTCAACTTTGACCGCACCTTGTGGCACGACATGGTATTTGGCTGTACTGTTCGGGAAAATACTCCCAATAGCTGTAGAGACTTCGGAGACCAACTGATTGTTGTATTTGAGTCTTGTAATATTCAGTGCTGAGGTCGAAACAACAGGAATGTCATAGACCAACCTCACTTCAGCTGATGTAGCGGTTTTAATGTCTGTGGACCCAAATGTAATTACATTCTTCTCACAGGAGACCACCAGAAGCACCATCAGGATGGAGACCAATGCTAGTATTTTTTTCATTTTCATTGTTATTTAGATTAATGTAATTAATTTCCTGGTAATGTAAACCAAGGCATAGAGGTCTGATAGTTATCTGCATCTCCGGCGATAGGAGTCAGCAACTTCAGTGATGGTAGATTCCACATGTACTCAGAATTGTAACGAGGGCGAAGCCTGTAACAAGGAGAACCGAGGTTGGTGGTAGCAAACTTTCTTCTTCTGTCAATTACATCAGCAGCAGGAAGAAAGAATCCTTTGTAAACCCTGCCTGGATCAGAATCCGGTTTGTGGTAAACCACATCAGCAGACCAGGAAGTTCCGGTTACAGGTACACCACTGGCAGGTGTGACAAGGTCGTAATGGTAGCGGCGCATATCATTCCAGGTGTCAAGACTCCAGGGAAACAAAGCCACATACTTTTGCATCATGATGTGCGAAAGGGTGAAATCGGCGAGTTGCATGTTGTTGACGAACTTACTGTTGAGATAAGCTGTTGCCAACGTGGTAAATCTTGCCTGTGTAATCTTATCGCCGATCACGGAAGTTTGCTTGTTCGCACTGTTTTTAACCAGAGTTGCAGGAACGATTAATCTTTTCACAAAGTCCATATGACCTGCCACAGCGAGCTTGAACGCATCAAGGGCGGCTGCCTTTTGTCCTTTCTGGAACAAAGCTTCGGATTTGATAAATTGTATCTCAGCATAACTGGAGAGGGGCCATGGTGCATCATCCCTGTACAGCCATCTTCCTGTCCCTGAAGTAATTGCTGTGGGCGTTGAGGTCATTCCCCACACATTGCAGGCAACTGCGTTGTCCAATTTCGTCCCGACAAATTTGTAGGTTCCCTTTTTGACGTTGTTCTGGTCTACCTGCATGGTGTCCAGCGTTCCCAGTAATAGGATGGAACGGGGATCAAGTGTGGCGGTATCTGTCACCATTTGATAGCTGCTTAGTCCTTCCACACCGCCGGAACTGTTGTAGTTTGGGATAGTTCCTGTAAGGATCTGGGTAATATAGTCAGATTGGGTTATTGCATTGGCGAGATTAGCTCTCAATACTCCAAAGAAGTTGGATGTTGTGGAGACACCAGTTGCCTGGAATGTCAATGACGGATCATCCGATGCGCTTGCAAAGGATTTATCGGCACAGATAATGGCAGAATCCAAATAGGCAGTATTCTTCTTGGCCATGGCAATGTAATTCCTGGCCAGTACCGCATAG
>JBAXUL010000173.1:0-6059 GCA_037129695.1 Prolixibacteraceae bacterium | reverse complement strand
GATCATGCCTTTGATGATCGCGTTGGTGGTAATGAATGCACCGGTGAGATTGGTATTCAGCACCTTGTTCCAATCCTCCAGTTTGAACTCTGCCAACGGTCCGCGATGCTGGATGCCGGCATTATTGACCAGAACATCAATGCTTCCAAGATCCTCTTCAATGGCAGCCATCTGATGTTCAACTTCGGTCGCATTGGAGATATCAAAGGCATATCCGAAGACTTTGTATCCCAGTTTAAGGAATGACTCCACCGCATCTTCCACTTTTTCCTCCGTTCGGCCATTCAGAATGACCAAAGCACCCTCCCTGGCAAGTCCTTCCGCCAGGACTAAGCCTAATCCGCCGGTTGAACCGGTGACCAGAATTTTCTTACCTTCAATACTGAATAACATAAAATATCAATTAGAAATTACAGATTAAGAATAAAAAATTATCAAAATATTGATGAATTTTTGTCCATTGTCAATTATTGAACTGTGGCATCATTTTTTTGAGGCGAACATTTCTTCATAATGCGGCATGGGTTCAAAGATTCCGCCGCTGTGGCGGTAAAATTCACTGTCAAGGTTGTAAACTCCTCTGTCTGCTTTAACCCATGAACCTTTCTCCATCGGGTGGTAGCTCAACATGGTATTCCAGTTTTTGTAGTTTTGATGACCATTGCTCTCAACGAGACCGAGGCTGCCCAGTCCGGGGAATGGATTCAGCCGTGCCGCCACATTCTTGTTCCAGTCGACCAGAACCGGATTGACAGTAAGATCCGCACAAAAGCAGGGAATATTTCGCTCGTGGGCAGCCATGGCAATTTTCATGGTCATGCTCAGTGTTTTGGCAATGGCTTTTAATGCGATGGCTTTGTAGCCCATCTCGATCCTTTTGATGGCATCTGCATCAGTATGGGCACTTTCGTCCGAAGCCAGACGCACCGGAATGTCCCTGACATCAATTTCAAGTTCTTCGGCAAAAGGTTCCTCGATGATGGCGATCTGGCTAAAAGCCCCGATTTTACGGGCATGGTCAAGTAATTTGAGCAGTGTTTCCTTTTTTTCGTACCTGCCATTGGCGTCGAAATAGTAAGGTAACTTTCCGTCTTTGGTATGAGGCGTCCTGATTCCGCCAATGGCCTGATGAATGGCAGTAATGCGGGCCATGTCCTTTTCAAGCATTTCAGCCTGTGTGCCGGGTTGACCAATCTTGATCTTCATGAAGAAATAACCCTGGTCGGTCGCAGAAATGATTTCACTGATCGGGATGTTGTAGGCCATCAATGGGATTGCAGCTGCCTGGTTATGGTGGTTTGAAAGTGCCGGTTTGTAGGCTTCAGGAATCATCTCATCAAAAGTGGTGAATCCGTTTTCGGCGGCATAAAGTAGCCATGCCGCATTGTCGGCTCCAACCAGCGCGTTGAGCGCAAATGTTTTTCTGAGACCGGGATTGGCCGTGATTTTCTGCCCGTAGGCATATACTTCGGGCAGAATGCTGTCGAGCAAATGTACCGGTGTAGCAAAAGTCTGACCTTTCATGATCTGAAGCGCCCTTTCAGTCAACGCGAACATCAGCGCATTACCCCCGCTTTCGGAGTGGGCGGAAAAAACCTGTGCATCCGACCAGAGTACATTCTGGGTACACAGACCAATCCGGTGTTCTCCTGAACTGCTTTTCAGGTAATTGACCGTCTGCCATATTTCAGTCATGTAGCCTCCCTTGAATCCAAATGGACGGACCAAAGGCTCCCGCTCGAAATTGGAATTCACCTCAGTAATGGTCACAGTTTTGGCTTGACTTTTTGAGGGAGAAGCCTCCAGATTGCCAATGCCGGCTAAAGTAGCAGCCCCTGCAATTCCTGTTTTTTTGATAAAATCCCTTCTGCTCGCGGTATTATTCATCAGTCATATTTCATTTTAAATGGCTCAATTCATTTGGAAATTTCAAATTCTCAATCTTTTCAGGACTTGCATGTTGCGTCCGAAATGAACCAAGCTCTTTTTTTAGCTTCAGTTCTCGGACGGGAAAATGCATGCCCTTCTCTTTCTACCAACAAGGCGCCACTTCGTGGCTGGATTTGCGATGATCCATTGTGGTGGTCGAAGGAGAAATATCAATACAATTCAATATTCAATCTTGTTTTTCGCCATGCTACCGCGAATCCAGTCGAGATCAGTTTTCATCATGCCGAATATCTTTTCAGGATCCATGGTGGTTGTTTTCTTTCCGGTTTCAGCTCCTCCTAGGTCGTATTCGAAATGCATGCTGATAGGCGCTTCAATTTTAAGCGTATCATATTCTTTCAGGAATTCATCGAAGCTGACCATTCCTTCTCCGAGCATGACATTCTGATGGTGCCAGATTCCTTTGGCATCCTTCCCCCAGATAAAATCCTTGACGCAGATCGTCCTGATCCAGGGTTCGACCCTTTTCATGCCAAGTAGCCAGGAATAACCTCCTTCGGTTTGTGCATGCCGGATGTCGTACTGTACGCCCAGGTATTTGGGGTTGACATCCTTGATCAGGTCATAAAGGTCCCAAACAGGAGCACCCACATGCAGGCCGGAATGGTTCTGGTATCCACCGTGAATCCCCAGTTTTTCGTTCAGTTTGGCGAGTCTTTCAAATTTACCCTTGAAACCGTCAAGGTTCTGTTGGATGGTCTTAGTCAGATCGTAAGGCAGCCATCCCATCCGGTAATATTTGATTCCGGCATCCGCAGCAACCTGCAGCAGGGTCACATCCACCGGATTATCCGTATCCGTGACTGCCGTGACAATCATTGGAAGTGCAATGCCCGATTTTTGGAGTGCTTTTACTGCTTTTGGCAACTCTGCCTTGGTGTTTTCAGGTTCAATCTGTCCCCCTGGTCGTACGGTGACATCGGCTCCGTCAAATCCGAGGCGGGGAAGGACTTCGGCTATTTGGTCGAAGGTCATGAACTGCAGGCATTTGGTGAAGGCGCATAAGGGTCTTTTTACAGATTTAGCAGCCAAATTTGAGTTTGCCATTCCGCTGTTTGCCAGGGTGATGCCGGCTGATGATAGCGCAGTGGTTTGGATGAAATTTCTTCTTTGCATTGGGTTGAAATTATAATTGGATGTTTTATTGTTGAATTATCTTCTGATTTCAATTGGAAATTGTTGCACAAAAACATAAACTAAAAATGACAGTGTGTGGTCTTCGTTCCTGACGTTCTGTTCATGGTTCGACAATAACCGACGGCCTAATTCTACAATTTCCATGGTTTCCGGTATTCGTAATGCAGCCTCTTATTGGCTTCATCTGAATTGGTGAACAATTCCTTGTCGGGATCCCACTGAAGGCGTTTACCCGTCGCCAAAGCGATGTTGGCCAGGTGTGCGAAACTCGTTGAGCGGTGTCCGTCTTCCAGCGTACAAAGTGGTTTCTCCCTGCTCTTGATACAATCCAGAAAGTTGCGGATGACATTGCCTGTGGCGAGTGCATTGCTTCCATCCTTCAGATCCAATGACGGAATGCTGAATTCTTCGGCTTTGATCAACTCTTTCTCTTTCCAGTTTTGAAACTGCCCTTTTTTGGATGGGACGATCTTGTAACCGTCCTGGCTGGCATACAGGTTGCCTTTGGTACCCCGGAGTTCAATTTCCCCGTATGGGAAGATTTCACCTCCGCTAGCTTCAAAAATACTGAAGGAGATGATTTTTTTGGAGGCGAATTCATAGGTTACCTGCATGGTGTCAGGGATATCGCCATCGTGATCCAGCACATATTTCCCTCCATGGGCGGTGATGGCGACAGGTGCAACTTCACCCATCATCCAGCGCATCGCGTCCATATAATGTACGCCCCAGTTACCCATCTGACTCGAAAAGTCACCCCACCAGCGAAACATGTAGGGGGCGATATTGTACTGATATGGTCTTGAAGCCCTTGGCCCGAGCCACATGTCCCAGTTGAAATCTTTGGGTGGCTGCTCGGCCTTCAGTTTACCGATTCCATCCGGGAAAAGGTTGCTGACACGTGCAGCACGAGCAACTGTAACCTGACCGATTTTCCCGGCAGGAATTTCTTTGGCCAGTTTCTGGTAGACTTCGTTGCCACGTCTGTTGAGTCCGACGGCTACAACCCGGTCGCTGGCCTTCCAGATATTGACCATCGTTCTCCCTTCCAGGATGGTTTGGGTCAATGGTTTTTCGACGTAGACATCTTTCCCCGCCTTTACCGCATCGATCATTTGAATGGCATGCCAGTGGTCGGGAGTCGCGATGCAAACTGCATCAATATTCTTGTCAGCCAGTAGTTTCCGATAGTCATTGTAAAGAGTTGGCTGTACCGGAAATTTTTCACCCATTTGCGGCACACTACCCGCGCGGTCGGCCAGGTAGCGGGGATCAACCTTGCTTCGGTCGCGCAGGAGGTACGGTTCGTAAATATCGCACAAGGCCACAATCTCGACATCCTTGTTCTGCATAAAAAGTTCCAGAAGCTGGGAGCCTCTGTTACCTATTCCAATAAAACCCATGCGGATTTTGTCATTCAATCCAGGTATTCTGCCCTGCTCTGTGGCGCCAAGGGCATTCAATCCGACTGAAATGCCTGAAACAGTCAAGGCTGATTGAGCGATAAAATTTCTTCGGGTTCGGTTTGTTTTGTTTTCCATTTTGGTCAATTGTTTGTTCTGTTAATTTGATGACTAATGCGCGATTCCTTGATCACTTTTTCATCCATGAAATTGATTTTTTTCAACCTTATTTGATGGATGAAGTGATCGTTTGATCTCAATAGTGATCGCGTCCGGCTAATTTTTTGGTGCTTTTTCGATTCATTTTTTTCCACGTTTAAATTATAAAAAAAGGGATTGCTTAGACGTGATAACAATCCCTTTTGTTGATGTTTCAGAAGACAAGAACTTTTTATTGTTTTTTCAATTCCTGCCAGTTTAAATTTGACCCGACATTCGGATTGTAATTGGGATTGTCTGACACAACATAATCACCATTGTTGTTGCACCAGGCATGGTTGAATCCGCTGGGCAGTTCAACCTGTCGCCCCTCGTATGGGTCGAAGTATCTGTCAATTCCAAGGGTATTGTCGCTGAATTTTTCGGATACTTTATCATAAACTTTGCCACGGCTTTCAAACTGTTCGAGTTGCTCAGTTCTCATCTGGTCGCTGACCTGACTGAGCATACGGCTAAACTCGCCGACGCTCCTGATTTGGGTTATTTTCTGTTGAGCCAGGTATTCAATCATATTGCTGTACTTGGCAAACCATTTGGGGTTAAGCTTAAATGAGGAGGTGAGAGTCTGGAAAATTTTCGTCTGGGCTTCGAGTTTCCCCTTTTCCCCCTTGAAAGAGAAAATGTAATCCACATACCAGATGGTATTGAAGAAAGTTCCGTACATGGAGGAAACAGGGAAGGTCATTTTCTCAACAACTGCATATATTTCCTCCTCCATCGGAATCCCGTTTTTGACATAGGTAAATCGCACCTTGGCTCCTGTCGACCCAGCCATTCCCCCTCCCAGCGCTTTTGCCAGTTCAGGAAGTTCGGCACTGGAGACTATATTGAACTCAGGATAGTTTCCCCGCTCCTTCGGAAGGATGATTTTCTTCAGCGCCGATTGCGCGTTAACCGGAAGTTTGACCGTACTGCCAAAGTATTTGGTACCGGGAGGGAACATGCTTAACAACTTAAGGTTGGTGGTCCAGAAGAAGCAGCGGTTGCTGAAAGTTTCAAATTCGTCTTTCCCTTTCGTGTTGTAAACCCTGAATGCCACAGTGGCCGGCATCGCGGGATTGTCAAGTATCCAGTTGATCCTGCCGTCAAATTGCCAATTTTCAGGCAATAAAAAGCTGAAAGCATCGATCCCGGTACCCTGGGTGTCCTTGAAGGCGAAATGACTGAATTTCATCGGAGCTCCTGCCGGATTTGCCGCGGAGATATTCTGTCCGGATACGGTTATTTTTACCAAAAGAAATATCACAATCAACAGACAGCCAACGATTGGTTTAGATTTGGTTTTCACTCGTTATTAGATTATTTAAATTATTGAATATCTGTAAGTACTCATGGAACTCGCAAATGCCT
>JBAXUL010000172.1:0-6117 GCA_037129695.1 Prolixibacteraceae bacterium | reverse complement strand
TTCAAAAACCTCACATCATTCTCAAAGTAGAGCCTTAAATCATTGATTCCGAACTTGAGCATGGCGATTCGTTCGATCCCCATACCAAAGGCAAATCCGGTGTATTTTTTGCTGTCAATGCCTGATGCATCAAGCACATTCGGGTCGACCATTCCGCAACCCAGGATTTCAAGCCATCCACTGTACTTACAGACGTTACAACCCTTGCCACCGCAAATTGAACAGGAGACATCCACTTCGGCCGAAGGTTCGGTAAACGGGAAGTAAGACGGACGCATGCGGATTTCCGATTTTTCACCGAAAAGTTCCCTGGCAAAATAGAGCAAAGTCTGCTTCAGGTCTGCAAAAGAGACATCTTCGTCAATATACAGACCTTCTATCTGATGAAACATGCAGTGTGCACGGTAAGAAATGGCTTCATTGCGAAAAACCCTTCCCGGTGTGACAGTCCGGATTGGAGGTTTCATCGTCTCCATATCATGAACCTGAACCGATGAAGTATGGGTACGAAGGAGGATATCAGGATTCCTCTGGATAAAAAAGGTGTCCTGCATGTCGCGGGCCGGATGCTCTTCAGGAAAGTTCAAGGCAGAAAATACGTGCCAGTCGTCTTCAATTTCCGGTCCTTCAGAAACCACAAAACCCAATCTTTTGAAAATCTCGAGAATCTCATTCTTCACGATGGAAATGGGATGACGTGTACCGGGCTTCATGGGATCTCCCGGTAGGGAAAGATCAAGCGCTTTGGATTCGGAGGTTTGATCTTCCAACCCCTCTTTCAGTACCCTGATTTTCTCGGTAGCAAAATTCTTGAGGGTATTAACGGCCTGACCAATCTCCTTCTTCTGATCGGCAGACACATTTCTGAAATCTTCGATCAATTTGGAAATTTCCCCTTTTTTACTGAGGTATTTAATCCTAAGCTCCTCCAGCTCTTCAGCAGATTTGACAGCAATTTCTTCAATCTCCCTCTGAAGTTCCTTTATCCTGTGTAACATGTCGACTCAATATTTGAAATGCAAAAATAGAAAAAAAACGCTAAAGCATGCTTTCCCTGTCTATCCCGATGTCATTGTGCGAAACCGGATCTTCCACCGGCTCCAGATGGGTAAATACGGTAACCGGAATAGGGAAGTGATCCCTTACCCTCTTTTCAATGACTTCCAGAAGGTCATGCCCACGTTTTACAGTCCACGCTCCGGGAACGAGAATATGTACGGAAACAAATTTTCGCTGTCCGGCCTGTCTGGTCATCAACGAATGAAATTCAATATCACTTTGGCGAAACTGATCAAATATTTTCTCTATCTCTTGTCGCTCCTCATTCGGAATTGCAGTATCAATCAAACCTCTTGCGGATTGGAGCATCAGCCTGTAGCCGGTCCAGACAATGTTCAGGGCCACCAACATTGCTATGAGAGGGTCCAGAATCAGCCAACCAGTGAGTTTGACCAGCCCGATGGCCAATACCACACCCACCGAAGTCCATACATCCGTCATCAGGTGTTTGCCGTCTGCTGTAAGCGTAATCGAGTGGCTTTTTTTCCCTTCACGCAACAAGACCAATGCTACACCAAGATTGATCAGCGAGGCGGCCAGCGAAATAAGTAAACCTATCCCCATATTTTCGAGTGGAAGAGGGTTGAATAACCTGGGCCACGCACTCCAGACAATGCTGCAGGCAGCGATGACAATCAGTCCGCCCTCAATGGCACTCGAAAAATATTCCGCCTTCGAATGGCCGAATGCATGTTCTGCATCGGCAGGCTTTTCTGCGATGGAGAGTACCACCAGCGCAATCAAGGCCGCCAGCAGATTGACACACGATTCGAGTGCATCAGACAGTAACCCGACAGAACCCGTCAACGTGAAAGCCATCCCTTTGAGACTGATGGTGAACACCGCAGCTACAATCGAGAGGTAAATAAATTTCTTCAGTGATTTCGAGGCCATTTGCTTAATTATTTAATAGGAAAATATGCATATTCCACATTTCCCCGCATTCCTTTCTAACTTTTGCCTTTTGCCCTATTCTTTAACCAATCCTTCTCTTTCAAGAAGTGGGGCTATAGAAGGTTCGTGACCCCGGAAAGCCTTGTACAGCAACATCGGATGGGCAGTACCACCCTTTTCGAGGATGTTTTTTCGGAATGCGTCGGCCGTGACACGGTCAAAGATACCTTTTTGCTTAAACAGCGAGTAGGCATCTGCATCAAGGACTTCAGCCCATTTATACCCATAATAACCGGCCGAATATCCTCCGGCAAAAATATGGGAAAAGGAGGTACTGATGCAATATCCGTCAATTGCCGGAAACAGATCAGTTGGAGCCAGCGCTTTTTTCTCAAATTCAACCACACTCCCTTTCATCGGTTCGGTAATGGAATGCCATGCCATATCGTTCATACCGAAACTCAACTGGCGTTCGCTCAAAGCTCCAGCCTGGAAGTTTTTTGATTTGATCAGCTTCTGAACCAATGCTGAAGGAATTTTCTCTCCGGTCTGGTAATGGGCAGCAAAAAGATCGAGGAAATCTTTCTCGATGGCCCAGTTCTCCATGATCTGGGATGGCAATTCAACAAAATCACGATAAACAGAAGTACCCGAGAGGCTTTCATACACCGTATTGGCGAAAATCCCATGCAATCCGTGACCAAACTCATGCAGGAAGGTGGTCACTTCATAGAAAGTTAGCAGCGATGGCTTGGTATCGGTTGGCTTGGTAAAATTGGTTACGATGGAAATAACCGGTCGAATGCTCTTGCCATTCAGATTGCTTTGAGGCCGGTATTCAGTCATCCATGCCCCGCCTCTTTTACCTTCCCTGGGAAAGAAATCGAGGTAGAGTACAGAAAGGAAGGAACCATCCTTGTCAAAGACTTCATAGGCCTTTACATCCGGGTGATATACCTGAATGGCTTTATTTTCCTTGAAAGTAATCCCATAGAGCCGATGTGCCAGCTCGAAAATTCCGCCAATGACCTTATCCAGCCTGAAATAGGGTTTTACGGCTTGCTCATCGAAACCGTATCGCTCGTTCTTCAGTTTTTCAGACCAATAATTCCAGTCCCAGCGCTCCATACGGTCCTTGAAACCGTGCAATTTTGCATATTCCATTACATCCGCCAGATCTTTGAGCGCGGCAGGTCTGGATGCATTGTGCAGTTGCATCATAAATGCATTGACCCTATCCGGACTTTCAGCCATCCGTTCTTCCAAAACAAAGGCACTATGACTGGAATAACCTAAAAGCCTGGCCCTTTCAAGTCGCAGGTTGACAATTTCCCTGACAGTCTCTTCATTGTTTTGTGTGTTCTGATGGAAAGCCCGTGAATTGTAGGCCTTGTAGATTTCCTCTCTCAGTTTCCTGTTGTCGGCAAATTTCATGAAAGCAACAAAACCGGGGCCCTGCAGATTGAACATCCAACCGGCCACATTTCGTGATTTTGCAAGTTGGGCTGCTGCTTCTATTTCGCCTTCAGGCAAGCCTGACAAATCTTTAAGGTCTGTCACCACCATCTGGAAGGCATTGGTTTCTGCCAGAACATTTTCACCAAACTCCAGCGACAACTTTGTCATATCCGTATTGATCTGCGCAAACCGGTCCCTGGCAGCACCTTCCAGGTTGGCGCCATTGCGGATGAATCCTTTGTAACTATCCTCCAAAAGTTTGAGGTCTTCCGGATGCAGGGAAAGTTGTTCTTTCCTGTCATAGACAGCCTTGACGCGATTAAACAACCTTGCATTCAGGGAAATATAATTTTGATAATCAGATATCTTCGGAGAAATCTCCCTGGTGATTGTCTGAATGGTATCGTCTGTTTCCGCTGAGTTCAGATTAAAGAGAATGGTCGTAGCTCTGGTCAGTTTTTTCCCTGTTTGATCCAGGGCGACAATGGTATTCTCAAATGTCGGTGTTTCCGGATTGTTGATGACGGCATCCGTTTCGCTTTTGGCTTCTGCCAGGAGCTGATCGATGGCAGGTACATAATGTTCGTGTTTGATCTCCCTGAAAGGAGGGGTTTCGTGTACCGTTTCCCAATCGGTCAATAAAGGATTGGACGTTTTATTTTCTTTTTTCATATTCATTGTTGTTATTCCGGCCAGGATCAACATCCCGACAAATACGTTTTTTTTCATGGAAGGGTATCAGACAGATTTGATAAAAACTTTAGTTTCCCGGAAGGAGGGTGGAAAATTACAAATTAAAAATTACAGATTACAAATTACGCTGATGGGGAGTTTGAAGTGCAATTCAGCATGATGTACACAAAAGAGGACCAATCTCCAACTGCAATTTTTAATTTTTAATTTTTAATTTCCTCTTCGTCTTTTCCTTCATGACACTCCATCCGAATTTCCCGATCTTCTTACCCATCTCGTAGTAATTACCATGAGAGTAAGCCATCAATCCTGCGCTTTCAAGGCTCATGGCACCTGATTCAGGATCAATGAAACGATCGTCGGCAACAATATTGACCACATTGGCAATGAACATATCGTGGGTGCCCAGTTCTTTAACCTCAACCACTTTGCATTCGATGCTGATTGGTGATTCCCCGACGATGGGGCATTGAACCACCGTAGCCGGAAGCGGGGTCAGTCCACATTCCTTGAATTTATCAAAGTCCCGGCCGGATTTGACTCCGCACCAGTCGGTCACTTCGGCCATATCCTTGGTGGTAAGGTTGATGACAAATTCTCCGGTTCGTTTCAGTATTTCTGAAGAATGCCTTCCCGGACGAACGGAAATATAACACATGGGTGGGTCCGAGCAAATGGTTCCTATCCACGATACCGTGATCAGATTGTACTCTTCGGGATTACTACCGCAGCTGATCAGTGCTGCTGGCAGAGGGTAGATCATGTTGCCGGGTTTCCAGTTAATTTTAGCCATATAGATTTGTTCGTTTTTCAATATTACACACAGTTTCACAGAGAAGCCCAGAGTAACACAGAGGTAACTCCAATTTATTTGTTAATAATCCTCCTCAGAATTGAAATAATTTTTTTCACCGTGTAGCTCTGTGCTCCTCTGTGAAACTCTGTGTAAGTATTCATTAAAGTGAATCTTCCAATTTTCGGATTTCGATCCACTCTTCTTCGGTCAGTTTTGCCCCGGGTACCCGGATTACCCTGGAAGCCAGAAGGGCGCCCAGTTTACCGCTTTTCTCCAGATCATATCCCTTCGCGATACCCGACAGGAACCCTGCCGCGAAGAAGTCTCCTGCACCAGTGGTATCAACAACGAGGTCGCCGGCTGCAGGGACCTTGTGCAAAAGCGAACCCTGCTGAATAAAGGCTCCTTCCTTCCCAACCTTGACCACAGCGATGTCACAACGGCCGGCCAGATTCACAACGGCTTCCATTGGCTGCAAACCGGTAAAAGCCTTGGCCTCTTCCTCGTTGGCGAAGACAATATCCACATAATTGTCTACCAATTCATTCAGAATCTCCAAATTGGCCTCTACCACATTGTAACTGGCCAGGTCGAGGGCAATGGAGAGTCCGGCCTCTTTTGCCGCAGAAGCAGCAGCCATGATCAATGCGTGATTGTACACCAGGTAACCTTCAATAAAGAGCAGGTCGAATCCCTTCAACTTCTCAGCGGTTACATCATGGGGATGCAATTCGGAGGCAGCACCCAGGTAGGTGGCAAAAGTTCGTTCACCGTCAGGTTCAACCAGGCCCACTGCCCTGCCGGTTGGCAATTCTGAATGGATCAGCAAGGGTTCGATTCCCTGGTTCTTTTGTTCTTCTTCGAACAGTTTTCCAAGTTCATCCTCCCCGATGGTGCCCAGAAAACCGCAGGGAACGCCCAGATTGGCCACACCATTGATGGCATTGGCCACAGATCCGCCCGTAACCAGGAGCCTTTCTTCGTTGGCAATCTCTGCCTGAACACGGTCGGACATCGTCCTGTCGACCAGTGTCATGCTTCCTTTCGGAAGATTCAAGGTCCTGATAATCTGATCATCTCTTAAAATAGCAATGATATCGACCAATGCATTTCCAATCCCCAATATTCTCGAATAGCCCATAGCTGTTATTTATTTCAATGTTTTTTTGCAAATATATTTCCATTTCATGAAAAAGGTGTTATTTTTGCAACGCTTT
>JBAXUL010000171.1:0-6215 GCA_037129695.1 Prolixibacteraceae bacterium | reverse complement strand
GTGGAAAAAAAAATTTAAGACCGGCAGATCGAATCATCTCAGAAAATATCTTCCCTCCCTTACTGAAAAGATACCCGTCTGATCATCTCTCTACCGGCCTTAGCAAAAAAACTCCGAAGAGTTTCAATTACTGCTTGATACCTTCTTCAAATATAGTCAGATATACGTTTTTGTCATAGATCAGTTTTTTAACGTAGTGATTTTGGGATTTATCGTAATGTTACGAATTTTTAACTATCGTTGTGTATTTTGCTCCCATATTTTCTGTTTTATTTGCAAAATGTAATGATATCAATATCTTTAAAATGAAAAGTAGTTATTTATCCGGAAAAATTAAAGTGTCCACATTTGCGCTGGCCTTGTTGACTATAATGTTTATTGGTTGCAGCAAAACGCTGAATACCAATTCTGATTCTTTATATGTTCCAACGGCAGCAGATGCTACAGCCAGTTCTACCCTTGCAGACTTAGAGGCAGGCAGGAGCATTTATATCAACAATTGCGGCAAATGTCATAATCTTTATCCGATTGTGAATGTGCCTTCCTCTGTCATCCCGGGTATGGCACAAAGGGCAGGATTGTCATCGGCACAGACCACCCAGGTTACCAAATACATCAATCTCAGAAAGTAATAACGGTATCATGTCAATACTACTATCCCCGCTCTCGATTAAGGACATTGTTCTTCGCAACAGGATTACTATTTCCCCGATGTGTCAATATTCTGCAGTTGACGGGTTCGCCAGCGACTGGCATCTGGTACATCTGGGCAGCAGGGCAGCTGGTGGCGCCGGATTAATTATCCAGGAGGCGACTGCAATTTCTCCGGAAGGACGCATCACTCCGTCGGACCTGGGTTTGTACAAGGTAGAGCACATTGAAAAGCTGCGGCAAATTAATGCCTTTATTCATCAGCAAAACGCTACTGCAGGGATACAATTGGCCCATGCCGGAAGAAAGGCCGGATGCGCTGTGCCATGGCAAGGCGGACGTCAAATCGGAAACAAGGACAATGGCTGGACTACGGTCTCTCCCTCTGTCGACCCTTTTTTTCATGGGGATGAAGAATCAATCTCATTGGATAACAATGGCATACAAAAAGTCATTTCCGATTTTGGAATAGCTGCTGAACGTGCCTTTCTGGCCGGCTTCAGGGTACTTGAAATACATGCGGCACACGGTTACCTGTTACATCAGTTTCTCTCACCGCTTAGTAATCACCGCAATGATCAGTATGGTGGCAGTTTTGAAAACAGGATCCGGTTATTGACAGAGGTGGTAGATTCTGTCCAGAAAGTCTGGCCTGAAAATTTACCGCTGTTTGTCAGGATCTCGGTAACCGACTGGGTCGAAGGTGGGTGGAACCCGGAGGAGGCTGTTGAACTGGCAAAAATTCTTTTCAAGATGGGCGTGGATTTGATCGACTGCTCATCCGGAGGTTTGGTACCGGATGCCAAGATTCCTGTAGCACCCGGATTCCAGGTGGCTTTTGCAGAACGCCTGAAAAAGGAGACCGGTATTCTAACCAGCGCAGTGGGTTTGATTACCGAGGCTCAGCAAGCAGAAGATATTTTGCAGAGAGGCTCCGCAGACCTTATCATGATTGGTAGAGAATCGCTAAGGGATCCCTATTTCCCGCTGAAAGCCGCGGCCATTCTGGAAGATGAGATTTCATGGCCGTTGCAATATATCAGGGCAAAAAAATAAAAAGACCCTTTTTCTCCTACTGTACGGACAGTAACTAAAAACCCTTCCATTCAATCGGCAAGGGTCCATATTTCTATTATCCGCTTGAGGTGTTCTCTCCGGAAATTGGAGATTTTTTTCCCGGCCCAAAGAACGATCCCAACAGATTTGGTCACTGCCCCTATTCCTGTTTTTGCATTCTCAAATTCATTGATAACTTTATCATCTAGTTTCCTGTCGATTGGCGGGTTGCCATCGTGCATGGCAAGATCTGCTTACTGACGATCGATTAATTACTGATAATTTGAAAAAAATGAGAAAGATCCTTTTGCTATTGGTTTTTTGTGCCTTTCTGAAATCTGGTCATACCCAGCCGATGGGTTATGGTGCCCTGAACTGGTTGCCTGATGGAAACAGTTATGCCTCAGTCGAAAAAAATTCGATCGTCCAAACTGCATTGCCGTCCATGACGAAAACCGTTTTGTACGACTGGGATCAATTGATGCCCAAAGATGAGGCACATCCACGTTCTGTTTCCTCATTTGTATTATCCAATGACAGGAAGCTGGTCATGCTAAAGATCAATACCAAAACCCAATACCATAAGATTACCGGAGAAGTTTGGGTTTACAATTCGGGTAATGCGACGATGACGCAACTAGGCAAAGGACTGAGAACGGAAGGTTTGATGTATCCGAAATTTTCTCCTGACGGGACCAGGGTCGCCTACGTTTACCAGGATAAATCCAACCAGAAGGTGGTTTACAATCTTTATTCTGAAGATCTGACGAGTGGGAAAATCAGCCAGCTCACATTTGACAAGGCCGATCGCAGCATCAACGGTACCTTCGACTGGGTCTATTCCGAAGAACTTTTCTGTACGGATGGATTCCGGTGGAGTGCCAACGGCACCCGGATTGCCTTCTGGAATGTGGATGCTTCAAAAGTGCGTAATTATTTGATGCTCAATACTACAGATTCCACCTATTCGTTTACGGTTCCCGTAGAATATCCGAAGGCAGGCGAAGATCCGTCTCCTGTAAAAATTGGTGTTGTTGATCTGGCCACGGCCAAAACGAAATGGATGAATATGGAGGGAGACCCCCGCCAGAACTATCTGACAAAAATGGAGTGGTCGTCGAAAGATGAACTGATTATCCAGCAGCTTAACCGCAAGCAGAATGTTTCAAAAATCTGGTTGATGAATATCGTCTCCGGGACAGGCAAAATCTTGTGGACCGATACAGACAAGGCGTGGGTGGATATCGAAGCGACCTGGAACACCAACAGCAACCTGGGATGGAACTGGATAGAAGGGGGAAAGGCTTTTGTGTGGGCCAGCGAAAAAGATGGCTGGCGTCATTTGTACCGCATCGGGATGGACGGAAAGGAAAGCCTGATTACCAAAGGGGATTTCGACATCATTAAAATCTACCTGATAGATGAGCAGGACCATCTTATCTATTTTTCGGCTTCGCCGGATAATGCGACCCAACGGTATTTGTATTGCACCAAGCTGGATGGTTCAGAAACTCCCAGACGCATTACACCTGCAGATTTTACCGGCAGCAACGATTATGCGCTTTCCCCCAATGGAAAATGGGGCCGCCATAGTTTCTCAAGTCATTTTTTTATGCCTGCTTCTGAATGGGTTTCATTGCCAGGCCATTTACCTGTTGATGCAGAAAAAGGCATCACAAAAAATCTGAAGGAAGATGCGTTGGGCAAGCAAATAACCTTCTTCAAGGTTACCACCGAGGATGGTATCACGCTCGATGGATGGATGGCCAAGCCCAAGGATTTTGATCCTGCCAAAAAATACCCGGTTTTCTTTTATGTCTACGGCGAACCCTGGGGTTGTACCGTGTTTGACAATTCAAGATTAGGGAGATCCGGTCAGTTTGGCGGAAATATTCCGGATATGGGATACCTTTATGTCGCAGTTGATTGCAGGGGTAGCATGGCTCCCCGCGGCAGGGACTGGAGAAAATCGATCTACCGGCAGATCGGCAGGTTGAATATCCGCGATATGGCGATGGGAGCAAAAGAAGTGCTGAAATGGAGCTATTGTGATACCAGCCGGGTCGCAGTTCATGGCTGGAGTGGCGGGGGATCCTCAACCCTCAATCTGATGTTTCAGTACCCTGAAATTTTCAAGACGGGCATCGCGGTAGCTGCGGTAGCCAATCAACTGGCCTACGACAATGCTTACCAGGAAAGATACATGGGAATTCCTGCCGAAACCAGGGAGGATTTTATAGCCGGTTCACCTTTTACCTATGCCAAAAACCTGAAAGGAAACCTTTTGTACATCCATGGCACCGGGGATGACAACGTGCATTTTGCCAATGCCGAAAAGCTTTTTAATGAGCTGATCCGTTACAACAAACCTTTTCAGATGATGGCGTATCCGATGCGTTCGCATGGCATTTATGAAGGGGAAGGCACTTCACAGCATCTTACCACCACCTGCAAGAAGTTCCTGCTGGAGAATTGTCCTCCCGGGGGAAGGTAATTCAAAGACCTTTCCGGGGAAATCTAACCATGAGACCTGTAGGGTTAAAGGAGCAATTAATCAGGATTTCAACCTTCCGGAGAAAAATGAAACCCCAGGAGTAGCACAGAAAAATGATTGAATCTGTGCTACTTCAGGGGTTCTTATTTTTTACGCATTTGAATCAGAACCACACCCTGGGAGGGTACGCTGGCAGTGAATTTCTGTTCTGAAATACCGAGGTCCTTCTGGCGCCAGAGGTCGCGTACCTCCTGCCTGCCAGCTATTTGCAATTCTGCCCAGTCGACCGTCATTTCGGCATCATTTTTTCCGCGATTGAAAAGCCCGACGGTTTTTGACCCATCCACCCTATTTTTAACCATGATAAAATTGTTGTCAGGTCTTTTGATCACCAGACCACATTCCCCCAGCGGATCCTGATCCACCTCGATGACCTCCGGATTGCAAAGCACATTGAGGGTGAGTTGATCAAGTTTGGACATGTCGCCACTGTAGATCAGCGGCGCGGCCATCAGACACCATAGCGACATGTAGGCATACTGCATCGCGGCAGGCATCGGTGCAAGTTCGGGGACTCCCATTTTCGATGCATTGCCGATCCAGCCAATCTGGATGTAATCGGGGTCATTCCATTCACCGGGTTTCGAATACTGCCTGTGTTCGCTGTTTTTCAAAGCTACCTCGAAGATCTTATCCAGTTCAAACCCAAGATCACCTGAGGTTCTCCAGCAATGAGCCCCGACGTCTCCACCCCATTTCCATACATCCCCCATGCCATACTGACAGAGGTTGTAAACGATATCACGATCCAAAGATTTCAGGATGGTTCCCATTTGCCGGTAAGGTTTCTGAAATGCTTCGATGCTTTTGTCCTTGCCGGCAATTTGGCCATAGGAACACCAGTCGTATTTCAGGAAGTCAAACCCCCATTCTGCAAACAGACGGGCATCCTGCTCTTCATGCTGCCATGCCCCGGCGAACCCTCCACAGGTCAGTGTGCCGGGTGAAGTATAAATTCCAGCCTTCAGTCCTTGACCGTGGATGTAATCGGTAAGTGCTTTCATGTCAGGGAAATGTTTGTTTGGCAGGATGTTTCCCTGGTCATTTCTGAGTGGTCCGACTCTTTGCGGATCATTGTTTTTGGGTGCATTCATCCAGCAGTCGTCGATATTGACGTACTGATATCCAACATCCGCCATTCCGCTGCTGATCATGACATCGGCAGCCTCACGCATCATTTTGTCGGTGATGCGATCGTAATGCGCATACCAGTGATTCCAGCCCATCGGAGGAGTAAGTGCCAGTTTGTCTCCGGCAATGATCCGGAAAGAACGTTTACTCTTACCTTCTGAATTGGCCGCCTGAATCACAACTGGGTATTCCCCTTTTGCCGGGGTTGTCCCGGTAATGACACCTGTTTGAGGATCAAGTTTTAGCCCATTGGGCAATCCTTTCGCCGAGAAGCTGATTGGCCTTTCACCCTGGCAGGGAATCCGGTAAAGAAACGGGTGACCCGGGCGGCAACCATATACCAGAGGCCCGTTGAGGCGAGGAGAAGGTTTTGGTGCCGGGGTTAGGATCTCTTCGTCTGCGCCTGATTGAAAAGGTTTTTCTGCTCCCATTGAGGCAAACGGGATTGTCAGTAATGCCCAAGCAAAGATTTGCATCAGGAATTTGCGCCAGGTTTCTTTGTTCATGACTAAAAGTAATAAGTAAATTATGGAATATCAAATCGTACTTACGGAAATGCAATTGTATAAAATCGCCTTTTGTGGACCTGCCTCATGTAATATTTTGGAAGAAAATTGGTCGCGCAAAGCACGCAAAGTTACGCAAAGAAGAGGAAATTGAATTTGGGTTCATAGGTAAATAGCATATAAATTACTGAATATCATATCGTGCTATGGAGGTCTCAAATGGATTTATATTGCCATTTGTGGGCTTATTCCGCGTTCGTTTTATTTTGGAAGAAAATTGGTCGCGCAAAGCACGCAAAGTTACGCAAAGAAGAGGA
>JBAXUL010000170.1:0-6325 GCA_037129695.1 Prolixibacteraceae bacterium | reverse complement strand
TAGTAACAATTTTGGGCTATCTGCTTGATGATTTTATCTTTCAAGAGACGCAGAAACTCCCAAATTTATGTGGTTTTATAGTATCTCAACTTCTGCCAAAACCGGCAGGTGGTCGGAAGGATAGTATACACCTGATGAATCGGAAATAACACCGTGGCGGAGGACGTTCACCTTCTGGTTGATGAAGATGTAATCGATGGTGGTTTTGTGCTCCTTTACCGCAAACCCGCCACTCGTACCAGTGGGTCCATAGGGCGCTGTCAGGCATTTATCGCGGGTGTCAAAAAGTACCTTTAGGATGGTTTGGATGGGAGTAGCCTCTTTGGATGAGTTGAAATCACCTGTGAGAAGCATCGGCAAATTTTTGTTGTTGATCTCTCCCATGAATTTCAAAATTAGTTTGGCTGATTCTTCCCGTGCAGTTCTGCCGCGATGGTCGAAATGGGTATTGAAATAGTAGAAGCTTTTTTTAGTCGCTTTGTCTTTTAACAGGATCCACGTGCAGGTTCTGTTACAGACGGCATCCCAACCCAAACCCGGTTTCTCAGGGGTCGGACTGAGCCAGAAGGTACCCGCGTCCAATTTTTCAAACCGGCTTTTCCGGTAGAAAATGGTCATGAATTCTCCGGCTTCTTTTCCATCGTCGCGACCAATGCCAAAGCAATCAAATTCTGGCAAACCTGCTTTCAGGTCGTTCATCTGCACCAGCAATGCCTCCTGAACACCAAAAACATCGGCCTGGTGGAATTGGATCAATCCTGTCACTTTGTCTTTCCTGAGTGGCCACGCATTCACGCCATCGTCGGGTGTATTCATCCGGATGTTGAAGGACATGATGTTGAAAGAGCTGCTTTTATGGCTCTTCCCAAATACCGGTGCTGTCAAAAGTAATGCCCCGATCATTAAAAATGAAAAAGCTTTCATTATCAGATATTGTATGGTGAAAAATTATTTTGAATTTGCAACTTGAAATCGTTCATCCATCTGGTAAACATGCTTGACAAGCATCTTATGGAAGCAATCCTGTTGATTTCTCAACAGGATTGCAGCATATGAAGATTTCTTTTAGGATGATCAAATAAAATACAATCAGCCTATTACCATCCCGGATTTTGTTTGAGCGCCGGATTGGTGATCAGGTCTGTTTGAGGAATGGGATAAAAATACATTTTGTCTTCCCATTTCCTGGAGATGTTGTTCATCCAGGTCAATTCGCCTTTGGTTCCGTTTTTCAAAAGTTGGGTGTTGGCTTTTCCACTGACAGTCGGAGAAACATCCACATAGGTTACACCTGACACTGCGGCAGGCTTTGTTCCCTGATAGAAAGCAACATCCAGGATGCCGTCTTCGTTCAGGTCCATTGGTGTAACAAGTTCAGGAACATAAAAGCCATTCCATTCCTGGTTCATAAGGGGGCCTCTTTTCCACCTCAGTAAATCGGCAAAACGGAATCCTTCACAACACAGTTCTATACCCCTTTCCCTGCGAATCTCCAATATCGTTGCGTCACTGATCCCAGGGAAATAGTTCGCAACGAGGTAAGGATCGACCAGGGTTGGCTTTGCAGTCAATCCTGCAGTTATTCCACCCCGGGTACGCAGAACGCCAATTGTTTTGGCCCAGTCGGCATCAGTAAGGGTTCCAAGTTCGGCATTGGCTTCTGCATAATTCAGAAGCACTTCTGCGTAACGGAATTCTGAAACTGAGTTGATGTTAAGGTCTCTTGTGTCGTAGTACATATCATCAAGGGTCCACTTGATCGGCATATAACCCGTGAAGGTGTAGGAGAAGAGTGGTGGGGCAGGAACCAGAACGCCTCCGCTGAGTCTTTTGTAATCTCCAAGCCGGATGGTTTGTTTGAGCCTTAAGTCCCTGTTCTTTACTTCATCCTTGAACGGCATGGTCGTATAAGCCGCATTGCTGGTAAACGGAGTACCATCCAGATTCAGGTAAGTATTGACAAAAGTTCTTGTCAAACTTGCCTTGTCACCGTATGTGCCGCTGGTCCAGTACCAGTTGGCATCATTCAGGACAGCTAAAGTGAGATCACAAATAGCGGCTAGCATGACTTCACTGGCTACAGGAAGTGGGTTGGTAAATACGGTACGGTATGATTTGCCAGGACCGCCGGTTGTATAAATAGAGTACCCGCCTTCGTCCATTACTTTTTTGGCTGCGACTGAGGCATAACTTAAGAAGGTAGCAGCTGAGCCTTGAAGATTCATTTCAGTATGGTATTTTCTGAATGTGCCTTCAAAGAGGGCTACTCTTGATTTCAGGGCATAGGCCACATACTTGGTCACCAAGCTTCTGGTAGCATCACTGGTAGATTTGATGTTCGCACCTGCATAGTCGAGGTCGGCCATGATTGAATCCATCACCAAAGTCCGCGAATCGCGGGCTCCGAATAGAATAGGATCACCAACGTCGAGTGGTTTTCCAATCCAGGGAACATCCCCGAATCGTTTCACTTTCTCGAAATAAAAGTAAGCCCTGAAGAATTTGGCAATTCCCAAATAGTTTTTCCTGACATCAATTGGAACGAGTGGATCATTGCAATTGGCAATGAAGTAATTGATATTTCTCAAATCAGTCCAGGTCCAACCGCTGCTGAGGGTCGGAGCAAAAGCGCCTTCCTGAACGAATGTTGGAACAGCTTTTACGGCCATATAGTCGCTCATTGCATCAAGGCTCGTGCTTTTCCCGGGAAGAATGGAATAAAAGGAATTGGCATACAGGTCAAGTCCTTGCTGACTGCCAAATACAGATGATTTCGATGCGGTAGAAACAGGGGTTTCTTCCAGATTGCATCGAACAAAAAGAAGGCTCAAAAGGAGAAACCACAAATATTGTTTTTTCATATCACTATTTTTTTAAGGATGATGTTAGAAAGTAATGCTTAAACCAAAAGAGATACTTTTCAGCAATGGATAGTTGTATCCGTCTCCTGAGTTACCGCCCGGACTAAATACCTGGTCGGATGGTACAGTGTTTTCAACATCAATCCCTTTCACAAGTTTATAGAGAGGGGAGTAGGCCCAGAGGTTTTCACCCGAGAAGAATACTTTCATGTTTTCTGCTCCGATTTTGGATATCAGGCTCTTTGGCAGGCTGTATCCGAACTGAAAGTTGGCAAGCCTGATAAATGCTACATTTTGTTTGTATTTTGTCTGAACAACACCAAGTTCTCTGGCGGTATTGCTTGAAGCAGCGCGTGACATGGTCCTTGGAAAATAAGCCTCTGTATTGGTAGGAGTCCACATATTACCAAGGTGCCATACCGGAATATTGTTGTAAGGCCGGTTGTACTGTCCCCAGAAAAATTCTGCTTCGACACTTGGGTACCAATCCTGTTTCAATACACCATTGGCATAAGCAGAAACAAAGAAATTGTTCCAGTCGGCACCAAGGTTGATTCCGTAGGAATAATGCGCAGAAGTGTTTCCGATAATGGATCTGTCACCCGGATCAGAGACCCTGTTGGTACCTATGTTGATAAACCCGTCACCGTTTTTGTCCTTGAGTTTGATGTCTCCGGGAAACCAGATATTGGTAGGCGAGGCTCTCATCTGTGGGCTTTGTTTGGCATGGGAATCAATGTCGGCCTGGTCTTTGAAGAATCCTTCGGTCGTATATCCCCACATTTCGCCGATCACCTGACCTTCGTAATAGTCAGAAAGCAGTTTGTCGGGGTTGTTGTATCTGGTAATTACAGATTTGCTGTCTGCAAGTGTCAGCCTTACATCGTAGTTGAATGGTTTGGATGCAAGGTTGAAATGGTCTCTCCAGGTCACCGACATTTCCCAACCATTGGTTTTCAAGTCAGCATAGTTACCTTTTGGTGCAGTTGCTCCGAAAGTTGCTGGTAATGTTAAGCCAATGGTGAACATGTTGGTAGTATTTCTCTCGTACATATCGCCCACGAACCTTAACCTGTCGGACAGCATGGCAAAGTCAAGGCCAAGGTCTGAAGTGGTGGAGGTTTCCCACGTAATTCCGTCTGGGAGTACAGTAGGTCTGCTTGTCTGCTGAGGTTTCACTCCATTCAGGATATTTCCTGACTGAGAAATGGAGAATTGTTCCTGATAAATGTAGGAACTGATATTTCCGTTACCCAACGATCCGTAAGAGCCCCTGATTTTAACATCTGAAAATAGTTTGGGAGAAACATGCCAGAAAGATTCCTTGGAAAGCCTCCAGCCTCCTGATACAGAAGGAAAGAATGCATATCTCTGAGCCGTAGGAAATTTGGAAGAGCCGTCATAACGTGCATCTACCTCAGCCAGGTATTTATCTTTGTAGGAGTAGTTTACCCTTGAGAAACCACCCAGGATATCCCATCTTTCATAACCGCCACCAGTGGTAATAGATTGCCCAAGTGCAAGGTTAATATCGGTAGCTCCCTCATAGATGAGTCCGTTTCTCTGGACAGCAAGCCTGTTGTAGGTCGACTGTTCGTAGTTGTAACCGATCATAGCCTTCAGATAGTGAACACTTTTAAAAGTGTTTTCGTATTCTGAATAGAGGTTGGTGGCCAGATAAAGGGTCTCCCTGTTGTCGTAAGACAGGTCGTTGGTTGTTGTTCCGACATAAGCGGTAACTCCCGGCTTGTTGCTGTATGGAACCTGTACCCTTTTTTGTTTGGTATTGTTGTTGGTATTTCTGAAGGTGAAATCGCCTTTGACCCTTAACTTGTTGTTGAGGAACTGTGCGCTAAAACCGGTCGTGCTTTTGAAAACCTTTTTAAGGTTGTCTATCCCATTCAAACCATACCACAAGTCGCCCACATTGTAAACGGCAACCATGGTCAGAGATCCGTCAGGATTGAACATCGTTCCGTTCGGGTGACCTTCATCTGCAATATTTCTCCAGATTCCGCTGCCTTCGCCGACGTTCATCGGGTTATGGTAGAACATGGAGGAATATTCAGAATTATTATCTACGGTTAACCATGGGAACAATTTGATAGACCCTTTGGCCCGGAAGTTCTTCATGTTGTAATCGTCGGAATTGTACCTGAACAATCCATCCTGAGCCATGTACCGGCCAGAAATCAAATAGGATACCTTGTCTGTACTTCCGGTAACTGATAGATTATTGTCGGTTGCGCTTATACTTTTCTTGTACAGCTGACCGTAAAAATCAGTACTTCCATAGTATACATATTCACCAGTTACGGGATCGATATCCACCGTTTTATAAGGCTGACCTGAATCCACTCTTCTTTTGAATTCATCCAGGTAAGCCTGGGAGAACTTCAGGGTTTTATTGACGTTTTGTGGGAAAGAACCATCTCCGTTCACAAAAGCTTCGGAAAACATCTTAGCCCAGGTATAACCGTCTGTTACAAAATCCGGCGATCTTACCGGATCTTTTAAGGCATAACTCGATGAAAAGGTAACACTTGTCTTTCCCTTTTCAGGATTTTTTGTAGTCAGCAATACAACACCGAATGCTCCTCTTGCTCCATAAATGGAAGCTGAGGCGGCATCTTTCAGAATTGATACACTCGCGATGTCGTTCGGGTTCAATAAACTCGGATCACCTTCCACACCATCAATCAGAACCAGTGCACTACCTCCCTGTCCGATGGAGGTGGTTCCCCGTATATTGAAACTAGGTGCCTGGTTTGGTTTTCCGTCCTGTAACTTGATGTTAAGGTTTGGGATGACTCCTTTCAGACCCTGTGAAACGTTGGCAATCGGTCGATTGTCAAAAACTTCACCCGTCACCTGGTCAACAGCGCCAGTCAAATTGGCTTTCTTCTGTGTACCATAGCCAACGACGATGACCTCTTCTACACCAACTGTACTTGATTTTAATACAACATTGATGGTTGTTTTGGTTCCAATGGGTAACTCCTGCATATCCATTCCTATAAAAGAGAAGGATAAAACATTGACGCCAGCGGGAATCCCTGTAAGGGAATACTTCCCATTGAAGTCAGTGACAGTACCTACAGTTGTTCCTTTTGCGAGCACAGTGACTCCCGGAATGGGCGAATTGTTCTCGTCTTTAACGACACCATTCACAGACTTCTGTTGAGCAAAAGTCATTCCTGACATCACCACCATCAACAGGAACATTGAAAGCAGCACCCTCATTAACTTCTCTCTGGGTTGAAAAATCAGATTTCCTTTTTTCATAGATTCATAAACTTAAAGTTGATTTATTGTAAACTGAAGCACTTCTCTTGATAATTTAGACTTATTCTAATGCAATGCAAGAATCCGGTAACTTTGTTAAAGAGTTGTTGCACTTTGGTTAAAAAACATTAAATTACAATTGCATTTTGGTTACAAATTATTCCACAGGCACGGTTGAC